>NZ_CAHJXD010000075.1 GCF_903644055.1 Sphingomonas bacterium
ATCACCTTCCTGATGGTGTTCCTGATCCAGAATTCGCAGAATCGCGATGCCGCCGCGATGCAGGCCAAGCTCGACGAACTGATCCGCGCGATCGACGATGCGCGCGGCCAGTTCATCGGGATCGAGCACAAGACCGATCGCGAGATCCAGCGGATCCGCACCGATCTCGAACAGGAGTGCCGGGACGATGACGAGGTGCGGAAGGGCAAGCCCAGCAGCGATCAATATGTCGGCCGGTTGATCAAGCGGCGCTGATGCGGCGCGCGTGGATCACGCCTTGAATCCGCGACCCCGTCGATCCTATCTCCCTCGATCCCAGACGCCGCAGAAAGCCCGTCCATGACCGCCGTCCATTCGACCCGCATGCTCGTCCTCGGCTCCGGCCCCGCCGGGCTCTCCGCCGCGATCTACGGCGCGCGCGCGGGGCTTTCGCCGGTCGTGGTGCAGGGCATCCAGCCGGGCGGCCAGCTCACGACGACGACCGACGTCGAAAATTATCCGGGCTTCCGCGAGGTGATCCAGGGGCCGTGGCTGATGGAGGAGATGCAGGCGCAGGCCGAACATGTCGGCGCACGGATGCTGTGGGACACGATCACCGGCGTCGATCTTTCCGAGCGGCCGTTCAAGGTGACGGGGGACAGCGGCGCCACTTATGTCTGCGACACTCTGGTGATCGCCACCGGCGCGCAGGCGCGCTGGCTTGGGCTCGACAGCGAGGAGCGCCTCAAGGGCCAGGGCGTCTCCGCCTGCGCGACGTGCGACGGCTTCTTCTATCGCGGCAAGAAGGTGGCGGTGATCGGCGGCGGCAATACGGCGGTGGAGGAGGCGCTATACCTCACCAACCACAGCCACGACGTGACCATCGTCCACCGCCGCGACAGCTTTCGCGCCGAAAAGATATTGCAGGAGCGGCTGTTCGCCCACCACGGCATCACGGTGCTGTGGAACAAGGAGGTTGCCGAGTTCGTGGCGGGCGAGGGCACGGCGGGGCTTGTGGCGCTCGATCTCAAGGATACGGTGACGGGCGAGCATAGCCGGCTCGACGTCGAAGGCGGCTTCGTCGCGATCGGCCATCATCCCGCGACCGAGCTGTTCAGGGGCACGGGCCTCACGCTCGACAAGGACAATTATATCGCGGTGCGGCCGGGCACGAGCCTGACCAACATCCCCGGCGTGTTCGCGTGCGGCGACGTGATGGACAAGGTCTATCGCCAGGCGATCACCGCGGCGGGCACGGGCTGCATGGCCGCGCTGGACGCCGAACGCTTCCTGCAGGCGGCGGATTTTCCGGTGCCCGAAGATGAAGCGGCGGGGCACCCGATCGACGTCGCGGTGGAGCATGCGGGGTAACGCGTCTTCACGAAGCACCCTTTCGTCGCCCCGGGGTGACGGGCGTGTGGATCAACGGAAAGGCTTTTAGGCTATTCCGCCGTCGCCAGCGGCATCCCGCAATCGGCGAACCCCATCGCCACGGCGCGCGCTCCCTCGGTGACCGACGCGCAATCGGGGGCGCCGAGCAGTCCGGCGAACCGTTCGTGCGCGGCCATGGGGTCTTCGGCGGCGAGGCCGAGCGCGGTGAGGATCGCGCTCTCCGCCTCGGTGATGCGCGGGCAGCAGCAAGGGGCGACCGCGATCGTCCGCGTCGAGGTCCGCGCCATCTCGGTCATGAAGGCGCGCATCAGCAGCAGCGGGCGGCGGAAACCGATCCCGAAGCCGGTGAAGAAGACGTGCGCGGCATGCGCGTCGCAGATCCCGCCCGCCGCCATCCGCCGCACGCCGAACAATGCTAGCCGGCCGTAGGGGCAATCGGGGGCCTGCGCGATCAAGCGGACAGAGGGCGAGATTTGCATGCGGCGACTCCTTCGAGGAATTGCCATCATGCGCATCTCGCTATTGATAATCAATCTCAAAAGACGAATAGTCGGCGCCGGTGAAATAGAGGCCGTCGGGCGGCGCGTTGAAGCCCAGCGCGGCGCGGTCGCACGCGGCGAGCGCGGAGCGGAGATCGTCGCCGCTCCATTGCCCCTGTCCGACCAGCGCGAGGCAGCCGACCATCGAGCGGACCTGATGGTGGAGGAAGCTGCGCGCCGCCGCCTCGATCAGCACCGCATCGCCCTCCCGCCACACGTCGAGGCGATCGAGCGTCTTGACCGGGCTTTCCGACTGGCAACGCGCCGAGCGGAAGGTGGTGAAATCGTGAAGACCGACGAGGCTCTGCGCGGCCGCGTGCATCCCGAGGGCATCCAGCGGGCGCGCGATCCGCCACGCGCGGCCCGTCTCCAGCGCCAGCGGCGCGCGGCGGTTGGCGATCCGGTAGAGGTAGCGGCGGCCGAGGCAGGAGAAGCGCGCGTGCCAATCGGGCGGCGCCTCCGCGCAGGCGAGGATCGCGACGGGCTGGGGACGCAGGCGCGCGTTGAGCGCCTCCATCAGGCGGAAGGGGGCGATCGGCCTCTCGACATCGCAATGCGCGGCCATCGCCAGCGCGTGGACGCCGGCGTCGGTGCGCCCGGCGGCGTGGACGGTGACGGGCTCGCCGGTGACGGCGTGCGCGGCCTGCTCGATCGCCTGCTGCACCGAGGGACCATGCGCCTGCCGCTGCCAGCCCATGAACGGGCGGCCGTCATATTCCACCGTCAGGCGGAAGCGCGTCATGGGAGGCGCGTGCCCGCGGGGATCGGGAAGCCACGCAGCAGATCGGCGGTGGTCATCGCGCCCTTGCCCGCGCGCTGGACGCGAAGAGGATGGAGAGCACTGGCGCCGCACTGAATGGTGAGCCGGTCATCCAAAACCACGCCGTGCTCCCGCGCGGGCGCACACCCGGTCGTGGTTTCGGCGGCGAGGATACGGACGCGTTCCGCCCTATATTCGAACCAGGCTCCGGGCGCGGGGGTGAACGCACGGATCTGGCGCTCGACCCGTTCGGCGGGCTGGCTGAAGTCGAGGCGGGCCTCGGCCTTGTCGATCTTGGGGGCGTGGGTGGCGCCCTCGGGCTGAACGATCGGAACGAAGCCGGGGAGATCGGCCAATACCTCCACCATCATCGCCGCTCCCATCGCCGCGAGTTCGACCGTCAGGTTCCCGGCGGTCTTGCCGGGCACATCGGTCGCACGCGTCAGCAGCATCGGCCCGGTATCGAGGCCTCTCTCCATCCGCATGATCGTCACGCCGGTCTCGGCATCGCCGGCGAGGATCGCGCGCTGGATAGGGGCTGCGCCCCGCCAGCGGGGGAGCAGCGAGGCGTGGACGTTGAGGCAGCCGTGGGCGGGCGCGGCGAGGATCGGCGGGGGCAGGATCAGCCCGTAAGCGGCGACCACCGCGACATCGAGCGCCAGCGCGGCGAAATCGGCCTGCGCCACCGGATCGCGCAACGTGACCGGCGCGCGCACCTCCAGCCCCAGCGCCTCGGCGCGCGACTGGACGGGGGACTTCTGCGGCGCCTTGCCGCGCCCGGCGGGGCGGGGCGGCTGGGTATAGACCGCCGCGACATCATGCCCGGCGGCGACCAGCGCCTCCAGCGTCGGCACGGCGAAATCGGGGGTTCCCATGAAGGCGATGCGCATCGCGGCGCTTCACCACAAACGTCATCCCAGCGGAAGCCGGATCGCGGACGGCGGCGCGACGCTCACGAGATCCCAGCCTTCGCTGGGATGACGGATGACGCTCACGCCCGGACCAGGAACACCGCATGTTCGGCGCGCAGATTGGCGGCGGTGGCGCCGATCCGCCGCTCGCCCGCGAGGAACCAGGCGCCTTCGACCGTGATGCCGCGCTCCGCCACGAAGGCGCGGAAATCGTCGATCGTGAGCTGGTGGATGTTCTGCGTGGCGTACCAGCTCACCGGCAGCGCCGGCGTCACCGGCATCCGCCCGCCCCACAGCAGCCCCCAGCGCACCCGCCAATATGCGAAATTGGGGAAGGAGACGAACGCCGACTTGCCGATCCGCAGCAGCTCGGTCAGCACCGCATCGGGCGCGCGAGCGGTTTGCAGCGTCTGGCTGAGGATCGCATGATCGAAGCTCTTGTCGGGATAGAAAGCGAGATCGGCGTCGGCATCGCCCTGCACCACCGACAATCCGCGCGCGACGCTGGCCGAGACGTTGGCGGGATCGATCTCGAGCCCGCGCACGTCGGCGCCGCGCACGTCGCGCAGCTCGGCCATCAGCTCGCCGTCGCCGCAGCCGATATCGAGCACGCGCGCGCCGGGCGCGACATGCTCGGCGATGATCGCGAGATCGGAGCGAAGGCTCATTATTCCTCCCCGGCACGGGGAGGGGGACCGGCCGTAGGCCGGTGGAGGGGGCTCACAGCCGAGCGCGACGCCGGTGGAGAGCCCCCTCCACCCCTCGCTGCGCGAGCGGTCCCCCTCCCCGTGCCGGGGAGGATCATGCCCCCGCTCTCAGGAAGCCGTCGACCACGCGGGCGAGCTCGGGCACCTCGAGCAAGAAACTGTCGTGCCCGAACGGCGCCGAAAGCGCCACGAAGCTCGCCTTCGCGCCCGCCGCGGTCAGCGCATGGACGATGCGGCGCGATTCGCTCGTCGGATAGAGCCAGTCGGTATCGAAGCTGACGATGCAGAAGCGCGTCGCGGTGCCGCGAAACGCATCGGCCAGCCGCCCGCCATGCTCCTCCGCCAGATCGAAATAATCCATCGCGCGGGTGATGTAGAGGTAGGAATTGGCATCGAAGCGATCGGTGAAGGCGATCCCCTGGTGGCGCAGATAGCTTTCCACCTGGAAATCGGCGTCGAAGCCGAACCCCACCTGCCCCCGGTTCTGCAGACGCCGCCCGAACTTCTCGGTCAGCCCCGCCTCGGAGAGATAGGTGATGTGCGCCGCCATCCGCGCGACCGCGAGGCCGGCGGACGGCCCCTCGCCGCTGCCGTAATAATCGCCGCCGCGCCAGTTGGGATCGGCCATCACCGCCTGCCGCCCGACCTCGTGGAAGGCGATGTTCTGCGCGGAGTGGCGCGCCGCGCTGGCGATCACCACCGCCGATCGCACGCGCGCCGGGTAGGTCGCCGCCCATTCGAGCACCTGCATCCCCCCCATCGATCCGCCGACCACCGCCGCGATGCTCCAGATGCCGAGGTGATCGAGCAGCAGCGCCTGCGCGCGCACCATGTCGCGGATCGTGATGACCGGGAAGCGCATCGCGAACGGGCCGCCGCCGTCGGGATCGAGGCTCGCCGGGCCCGAGCTGCCCATGCACGAGCCGAGCACGTTGGCGCAGACGATGAAGTGGCGCGCGGGATCGATCGGCTTGCCGGGGCCGACCATCCGCGTCCACCAGCCGGGCTTGCCGGTGCGCGGATGCACGCTCGCGACATGCTGGTCGCCGGTCAGCGCGTGGCAGATCAGGATCGCGTTCGCGGCATCGGCATCCAGCGCGCCATAGGTCTCGTAGGCGATCTCGATCTGCGCGAGACTGGCGCCGCCGTCGAGCGCCAGCGGCCCGGGCAGCACGACATGGCGGCCGAGGCCGAAGCGTTGATCGTCGGGAGAGCGCACCGCCAACATGGGCGCGCGGGCTACGTCCGCCGCTTCGCCCCGTCAATGCGGGCGGTTGCCCCCAAGGCCGCGCCGCGCCTAGAGGCCCCGGCATGCCCCAGCCTCTCACCGATCGCATCGCCCTCGTCACCGGCGCCAGCCGTGGGATCGGCGCCGCCACCGCCAGCGCGCTTGCCGCCGAGGGCGCGCACGTCATCCTCGTCGCGCGGACCAGCGGCGGGCTCGAGGAGACCGAGGAGGCGATCCACGCGGCGGGTGGCAGCGCCACGATCGCGCCGCTCGACCTGATCGACGGCGATTCGATCGGGCGGCTGGCGGCGGCGATCGGCGAGCGCTGGGGCCGGCTCGACATATTGGTGATGGGCGCGGCGATGCTGGGGACGCTGACATCGGTGCCGCAGATCGACCAGAAGGAATTTTCGCGGCTGCTGACGCTCAACGTCGGCGCGCCGCAGGCGCTGCTCGCCGCCTTCGATCCGCTGCTGCGCGCCGCCGAGCACGCCCGCGTCGTGGCGCTGACCTCCAGCGTCGGTGCCGCGCCGCGCGCCTATTGGGGGGCCTATGGCGCGTCCAAGGCGGCGCTCGAGACGCTGATGCGCGCTTATGCCGCCGAGATGGCGAACCTGCGCGACCTGCGCGTCGCGATCGTCGATCCGGGCGCCACGCGCACCGCGATGCGCGCCCAGGCCTTCCCCGGCGAGGATCCCGCCGGCCTCAAGCCCCCCGAAGCCGTCGGCCAGGCGATCGCGCGGCTGCTGATCGACGATTTCGAGACCGGCGCGAGCATCCGAGTCGGCTGAGCGGTTCCCGCTTCCCGTGCAAGTCAGGCATGCCGGACCCTATGCGGCGGGGTGGACCCCGAAACCAGTCGGCGCTTATCGCACTCGACACGTACCCGTCACCCCGGGTGACGGTCAATTTGCGGCAACGTCGCTCCCTAAAATCCTATCGCCGCTGCGCCTGCGCCGCCGACGCGCCCGTGACCCCACGCAGGAAGGCGGCGCGGTCGCCCGGCGGGAGCGCGCGCAGCGCCGCGATCACGCGATCGTCGGCGCGGGTGCGCATCTGCGCCTGCAATCCCTCGTTCTGCTTGAGCAAGGCGGTGAACTTTTCGACGTTGACCGTCGCGCCGGCGATCTCCGTCACGATCTGCGTCATCACCGCGCGCTGCTGCCCGGCGAGCTGGGCGAGCGTGGGATCGCGCTGCGCCTGCAGCCGGTTGAGGATCGCGATGCCCGCGGGCGAGACGCCGGGGATGCTGACCGGGCGCGGGCCGGCGGCAGATCGG
>NZ_CAHJXD010000076.1 GCF_903644055.1 Sphingomonas bacterium
TGATGGGCGGGGCGCGGAACGCCTGCGCGGCGGCGGGATCGAGGTCGTCGGAGGCGTCCGCGCCGCCGACGCCCGCCGCGCCATGGCCGGCTGGCTCTCCCGCATCGAACGCGGCCGCCCGCACGTCACGCTCAAGCTCGCGACCTCGCTAGACGGCCGGATCGCGCTGCCCGACGGCCGCAGCCGGTGGATCACGGGAGACCCCGCCCGCGCCCACGCCCACCTCGAACGCGCGCGCTGCGATGCGATCCTGGTCGGGCGGGGCACCTGTGAGACCGATGCGCCCATGCTCGACGTCCGCCTGCCGGGGCTGGAAGACCGCAGCCCGCGTCGCCTCCTCCTTTCCTCGTCGTCCCGGCACGAAGATTGGGAAGCGCTCGCCACACCGGAAGCCATCTCCGGCCTCACCGATGTCGATCACCTCCTGATCGAAGGCGGCGCCGCCACCGCCGCCGCCTTCCTCGCCCGCGACCTCGTCGATCGCCTGCTGCTGTATCGCGCCCCGATCCTGATCGGCGAGGGACGCGCCGCGATCGGCGACCTCGGCCTCGCCGATCTCGCCGATGCGCACGGCCGCTGGTCGCTCCACGATACCCGCATGCTTGGCAGCGAGCGGCTTGAGGTTTACGAGCGCGCCCGGAGCTAGCCCCATGTTCACAGGCATCATCACCGACCTCGGCGTCATCGAAGCCATCGAGCAGCGCGGCGACACGCGCGTCCGCATCGGCACGCGCTACGATACCGCCGGCGTCGATCTCGGCGCGTCGATCGCCTGCTCGGGGGTCTGTCTGACCGTCGTCGACAAGGGACCGGGCTGGTTCGCGGTCGATGTCTCGGCCGAAAGCCTGTCGCGCACCGCCGCCGCGATGTGGCGGCCGGGCCGCCCGCTCAACCTCGAACGCGCGCTCAAGCTGGGCGACGAGCTCGGCGGGCACATCGTCACCGGCCATGTCGATGGCGTCGCAAAGGTGCTCGGCGTCTGCCCCGAGGGCGATTCGCACCGCATCGGCTTCGCTGCCCCCGCCGCGCTCGCCCCCTATCTTGCGCCCAAGGGCTCGATCACCGTCGACGGCGTCTCGCTGACCGTCAACGACGTCTCGGACCAGCCCGACGGCGGCGTCCATTTCGCGGTCAACATCATCCCGCACACCGCCTCGGTCACGACGCTCGGCACGCTCGAGCAGGGCGGCGCGGTCAATCTCGAGATCGATGTCCTCGCCCGCTATCTCGGCCGCATGGAGCAGCTTCGCGCAAGGAGTGATAATGTCGTCCCGGCCTGAACTCGCGCGGCTGCGCCATGCCTTCCTCTCCTCGCCCGAGGAAATCGTCGACGAGGCGCGCAACGGCCGCATGTACATCCTCGTCGACGACGAGGACCGCGAGAATGAGGGCGATCTCATCATCCCCGCGCAGATGGCGACCCCCGATGCGATCAACTTCATGGCGATGCACGGCCGCGGTCTGATCTGTCTCGCGCTTTCCAAGCAGCGCGTCGATCAGCTCGGGCTGGAGCTGATGAGCCGCAGCAACGGCACCCGCCACGAAACCGCCTTCACCGTCTCGATCGAGGCGCGGCACGGCGTCACCACCGGCATCTCCGCCGCCGATCGCGCGCGCACCATCTCGGTGGCGATCGACGGGACCAAGGGCAAGGACGAGATCGTCACCCCCGGCCACGTCTTCCCGCTGGTCGCGCGGACCGGCGGCGTGCTCGTCCGCGCGGGGCATACCGAGGCGGCGGTCGATGTATCGCGGCTCGCCGGGCTCAACGCCTCGGGGGTGATCTGCGAGATCATGAAGGAGGATGGCACGATGGCCCGCCTCGACGATCTCGTCGCCTTCGCCCAGCGTCACGCGCTCAAGATCGGCACGATCCGCGATCTCATCGCCTATCGCCGCCGCCACGATCACAATGTCGAGAAGACCGCCGAGACGCGCTTCACCAGCCGCTGGGGCGGCGAGTGGACCGCGATCAGCTATCGCAACAAGGCGATCGACAGCGAGACGCTGGCCCTGGTGAAGGGGCACATCGATCCCGACAAGCCGACGCTGGTCCGGATGCACGCGCTCGATCTGTTCGGCGACGTGCTGGGGCACGACAGCGAACGCAACGGCCTGCTCGCGCGCTCGATGAAGGCGATCGCCAGGGAAGGCAGCGGCGTCGTCGTGCTGCTCGAACGGATGGCGTTGCTCAGCCAGGCGGTCCGCATGATGGCGGGCGAGCGCGGCCCGGACATGCAGGAGCTGCGCGATTATGGCGTCGGCGCGCAGATCCTCGCCGAACTCGGCATCCACGAGATGATCCTGCTGACCAATTCGCACCACACGCTCGTCGCGCTCGACGGCTACGGCCTCAACATCGTCGCCGAACGCGCGATCGATGGAGCCGAGGGCTGATGGCGCGCTTCCTCATAGTCGAGGCCCGCTTCTATGCGCATCTCAACGATCTGCTGCTGGAGGGCGCGCGCGGCGCGCTCGAAGCCGCGGGGCACGGCCACGAGACGATCACCGTCCCCGGCGCGCTCGAGGTGCCCGGCGCGATCGCGCTGGCGGCGGAGAGCGGGCGCTACGACGCTTATGTCGCGCTCGGCGTCGTCATCCGCGGCGAGACCTATCATTTCGAGATCGTCGCGGGCGAAAGCGCGCGCGGGCTGATGGCGCTCGGCCTCGATGGCCTGGCGATCGGCAACGGCATCCTCACCGTCGAGAATGAGGCGCAGGCGCTCGCCCGCGCGCGGCCCGACGAGAAGGACAAGGGCGGCGAGGCGGCCAAGGCGGCGATCGCGATGCTCGCGCTCAAGGGCCGCTTCGCCTGAGCCTTGCGCTGGATATTTGTCTGTGAAGGCGCCTCGTGCCAATGAGGCAGGGGCATTCGGGGGTTTGCGAGATGGTGGCTGACGTCGCGATGGAAGCGGATATCGATCGTCTCGATCGGATCGCGAACGAGCAGGCTATCGCTTATGCCGCCGCCGATCCCTTCCCGCATATCGTCATCGACGATTTCGTCCGCCCGGACATGCTGGAAGAGGTGCTGGCGGAAGTTTCGGGCGCCGATGGCGTCCTCTGGAACGCGATGCAGGATCGCTATCAGCAGAAGTTCTCCTGCGCCACGACGCGCCAGATGGGACCGCGCACGCGCCAGCTCATCAACTTCATGAACGGCCAGGAGGTGCTGGGCTTCCTCGAGCGCCTTACCGGCATTACCGGCCTCGTGCCCGATTGGCAGCTTGCCGGCGGCGGAATCCATGCGCTGCGCGACGGCGGTTTTCTCAACGTCCATGCCGATTTCAACCTGCACCGGCACCTCAGGCTCGATCGCCGCATCAACCTGCTGCTGTATCTCAACAAGGATTGGCGCGAGGAATATGGCGGCGGGCTGGAGCTATGGGACACGGGCATGACCGCGTGCCAGCAGCGCATCATGCCTCTGTTCAACCGCTGCGTGATCTTCAACACCACCGACAGGAGCTTCCACGGCAATCCCGTGCCCGTCGCCGCCCCCGATGGCCGCACGCGGCTGTCGCTGGCTTTCTATTATTACACCAACGGCCGCCCCGAAAGCGAAGCCGGCAATCCGCACTCGACCCTGTTCCGCCACCGGCCAGGCGAGGAGACCGCCAAGGATCGCGCGCGAAAGTTCGCCAAGAAGCTCACCCCGCCGATCATCACCGAATGGCTGGAAAAGCGCCGCAACTGATCCCGGGGTGCTGGCGCCTTCCGGCTTTGCAGGCTATCCGGAGGATAGGAAGGTCCAGCATGATCGAACGCCTGTTTCTCGCGCATCCCCGCTCGGTCGGCGAAAGCTATTTCCAGCATCTGCGCGTCGCGGGTCGCGTCGGCGTGATGCTGATCGGCGGCGGCATCGCCTGCCTGATCCACGCGATCTTCCCGCAACTCCACGTCCGCACCGGCAGCCGCACGATCTTCCGCCTCAACGCCGAGCTCAAGGGCCGCCAGCCGACCGAGGCCGAGCTCAACGGCGCCGCGCTGACCTGGGATATCTAATCCTGCGAACTGCGCGGACCGTCATGCCAGTTCCTTCACCGTCGCGATGAAGCGCGCCACCGGGACCGGTTTCGAGACATAGGCCTCGGCCCCCGCCGCGCGGATCTTCTCCTCGTCGCCGCGCGCCGCATAAGCGGTCACCGCCATGATCGGCGTCGATCCCAGCGCCGGGTCGGCCTTGATCTGCTCGATCAGCTCGAGCCCGCTGACATGGGGCAGTTGGATGTCCATGATGATCAGGTCAGGAAGGAAGGCGCGCGCCCGCGTCAGCACCTCGTCGCCGTCGCGTACCGCCTCGGGCTCGTAATCGTGCGCGCGGAGGATATCGCAGAACAGCTTCGAATTGAGTTCATTGTCCTCGACGACCAGAACCTTCTTCACCACGAAAACATACTCCAGTAGGCAGGCGTGCATGGCAAGCCACCCAGACGTTGCAAGCACCCAGCCCGGCCAAGGTTCCGAGCCCTTCGTTCTCGCGCTCGGCGCGCTCGGCTGGGCGATCGCCGATCCGGCACGCGCCGATCGCCTGCTCGGGCTGACGGGGCTCACCCCCGCCGATCTTCGCGCCCGCGCCGGCGATCCGGCTTTGCTCGCCGCAGTGCTCGCGTATCTCGCCGCGCATGAACCCGATCTGATCGCCTGCGCCGAATCGCTCGGCACGACGCCCGCCACCCTCGCCGCCGCCGGGCGGGCGCTGGCATGATCGGCCGCCCGCTGCTGATCACCGATTGCGACGAGGTGCTGCTGCACATGGTGCGGCACTTCGGCGAATGGCTCACGCAGGCGCATGCGATCGATTTCAGGCCCGTCGGCGGCCAGTTCGCCGAGGCGCTGCGCCACCGGCACAATGGCGAGGTTGTGCCGCCCGAGCGCGTCTGGCCACTGCTGGACGGCTTCTTCGCCACCGAGATGGCGCGCCAGACGCTCGTGCCGCACGCGCGCGAGGCGATCGCGCGCATCGCCGCGGTCGCCGATGTCGTGATCCTCACCAACTTGGGCGAGCATAATCTCGCCGCGCGATCGGGCCAGCTCGCCGCGCTCGGGATCGATCATCGCGTCGTCTGCAACGGGCATGGCCCCAAGGGAGCGGCGGTGCGCGCCCTGCTCGACGAATATCGGCCGAGCGTCGCCGCCTTCGTCGACGATCTGGCGTGGCACCACGCCTCGGTCGCCGAGGCCGCGCCGCACATATTCCGCCTCCACATGGTCGCCGAACCCTCGATCGCGCCCGACGTGCCGCCCGCGCCCGCCGCACATGCCCGGATCGACGATTGGACCCAGGCGGCGGATTGGCTGCTCGCGCGTTTCGCGGGCGTGCCGCTTGACGCTGCCGCCGCACCGACCGAGGGAGACGCGCATGAGCATCGATGATCGCCTTGCCGAACTCGGCCACATCCTTCCCGAAGCCGCCGCCCCGGTCGCGGCCTATGTCCCCACCGTCGAGGCAGGCGGGCTGCTCCACGTCTCGGGCCAGCTCCCGTTCCGCGACGGCCAGCTTATGGCGGGCCGCTGCGGCGAAGATCGCGACGAGGAATATGGCCGCCTCGCCGCCGAACGCTGCGGGCTGATGCTGCTCGCGCAGGTGAGGAAGGCGCTGGGCTCGCTCGATCGCGTCGAGCGGATCGTCAAGCTCGGCGTATTCGTCTCCTCCGCCGCGACCTTCGCGGGCCAGCCCAAGGTCGCCAACGGCGCGTCCGAGCTGATGGTCGCGGTGTTCGGCGAAGCGGGCAGACATGCGCGCAGCGCGGTCGGCGTGCCGGTGCTTCCCCTGGGCGCGGTGGTCGAGGTCGATGCGGTGGTGGCGATCAGGGGCTGAGCCGGTGGCGGGCGGCGATGTCGTCGCGCGGATGGCGGACGGCGTCGGGGCGTTCGACGCCGCCGATTGGGACGCGTGCGCGGGCGCGGACAATCCCTTCGTCGGCCACGCCTTCCTCTCCGCGCTGGAAGAATCGGGCAGCGCCACCGCGCGCGCGGGCTGGCAGCCGATCCCGATTGCGATCGACGGCGGGGACGGCCGCCCCGCCGCGATCCTCCCCGCTTATGCCAAGAGCCACAGCCGCGGCGAATATGTCTTCGATGCGGGCTGGGCCGATGCCTGGGCGCGCGCGGGCGGCAATTACTATCCCAAGCTCCAGATCGCCGTGCCTTTTTCTCCTGTTCCCGGCCCGCGCCTGCTGCTGCGCGATCAGCACCTCGCCGCACCGCTGATCGCCGCCGCCGAGGCGGTCGTCGCGCAGCACGGCCTGTCCTCCGCGCACGCTACCTTCGTCGCGCCCGAACAGGTGCCCCTGTTCGAAGCGGCGGGCTGGCTGATCCGCACCGATCGCCAGTTTCACTGGACCAACCAGGGTTACGGCACCTTCAACGATTTCCTCGCCGCGCTCGCCAGCCGCAAGCGCAAGGCGATCCGCAAGGAACGCGCCGCCGCGCGCGAGGGGCTGGAGTTCGTCCACCTCACGGGCCCCGAAATCACCGAGGCGCATTGGAACGCCTTCTGGATCTTCTATCAGGATACCGGCGCGCGGAAGTGGGGCACGCCCTATCTCACCCGCCGCTTCTTCTCGTTGCTAAGCGAACGGATGGGCGACCGCGTCGTGCTGATGCTGGCGCTGCGCGGCGGTGCGCCGATCGCGGGCGCGCTCAACCTCGTCGGCGGCGATACGCTCTACGGCCGCTACTGGGGCGCATCGGAGGAGGTGCCGTTCCTCCACTTCGAGCTCTGCTATTATCAGGCGATCGATCATGCGATCGCGCACGGCCTCAAACATGTCGAGGCCGGCGCGCAGGGCGAACACAAGCTCGCGCGCGGTTACGAACCGACGCCGACATATTCGGCGCATCACATCCCGAATGCCGGCTTCCGCCGCGCGGTGGCGGGATTTCTGGAGGCCGAGCGCGCCGCCATCGCACGCGAGATCGACGCGCTGGAGGAGTATGGACCGTACAGGAAGGGCGAATGATCGGCCGGGTTCAGGCCGCCTGACGCACCAACGTCAGCGTCGCCCGCGCCAGCTTCTGCGCCTCGACCACCTCGCCGCCCGACATCTCGGTCGCGACCTCGGCGCGCCACGCCTGCGCGGGCTGGTAGCCGCAGATCGCGGCGACGTTGAGCCAGCGGTGCGCCTGCACCAGATCGAGCGGCATTCCCGCCGATCCGCTGGAATAGGCCATGCCCAGATCGAAGGCCGCTTCGGCCCCGCCCTGGACCACGTTGCTCGTCTGGTCCTGCTCGCTCAAGAGTCTGGTCATGGCTACATCCTTGCCGACAATGCCTACGACAAGGTTAACGGCGATCTTTTCCCAAGCTTGAGTCGGTTGCGCGCAGAAATTTGGCTGGCATAAGCCCTCGCGACGATCTGGATTTGGGACAAGAGCAGAATGGCCGCGCATCGCATCGTCTTCGCCAACGAGAAGGGCGGATCGGGGAAGTCGACCACGGCGGTCCATGTCGCGGTCGCGCTCGCCGCCGCCGGGCGCCGCGTCGCCGCGATCGATCTCGATACCCGCCAGCGCACCTTCGGCCGCTATCTCGACAATCGCGCGAGCATGGCAAAGACGCTCGGCGTCACGCTGCCGATGCCGACCTGCGAGACCTTCGATCCCGGCAAGAGCGGCCCGATCGAGGCACGGCTGGACGCGCTGTCCGTCGACGCCGAATATCTGGTGATCGATACCCCGGGCCGCGACGACGAACATGTCCGCGCCGCCATCTCGTCGGCGGATACTTTGGTGACGCCGATCAACGACAGCTTCGTCGATCTCGATCTGATCGGGCAGGTCCATCCCGAAAGCTTCAAGGTCACGCGGCCGAGCTTCTATGCCGAGCTCGTCTGGGACGCCCGCAAGGCGCGCGGCAAGAAGGATGGCGCGACGGTCGACTGGATCGTGCTGCGCAACCGGCTCCAGCATCTGGAGGCCCGCAACATGCGCCGCGTCGCCGCCGCGCTTGCCGAGCTTTCGAAGCGCGTCGGCTTCCGCATCATCCCCGGTCTCTCCGAACGCGTCGTCTATCGCGAGCTGTTCCCCAAGGGGCTGACCCTGCTCGATCTCGCCGCGATCGGCCAGGATGCCGGCCTCGCGCACGTCGCCGCGCGGCAGGAATTGCGCGAGCTGGTGGCCGGCCTCCAGCTTCCCGCCGATACGCCCAAGGCGGCCGAAGCCGCGTGATCGCGCTCGTCCTGCTCGCCGCCGCCGCGATCGGCTATTGGGCGTGGAAGACGCGCGATTCGCAGGCGATGCGCTTCGGCGACGTCGCCGCGGTCGTCGCGGCGCTGGTCGGCCTCCGCCTCTTCTCGCGCTCGGAGACCTTGCCCGCGCTGCTGGCGCTGAGCGGTGCCGCATGGTGGCTGTGGTTCCGACGCAGCGGCAAGGCGGAAGGCGGTATGAGCGACGACGAGGCGCGTCGCCTGCTCGAAGTCCCGCGCGATGCCTCTCCGCAGGCGATCCGCGCCGCGCACCGCCGCCTGATCCTGCGCGTCCATCCCGATGCCGGCGGCTCGGCGGACCTCACCGCGCGCGTCAACGAAGCGCGTGACACGCTGCTCGCCCGCCGCTCATTGTTCTGAATTCCCGCCGGCGCGCCGGCCCCCCATCGCCCATCCACGGAGACCCGCATGACGCATCGTTTCGACCCGACCTCGCTCCGCGAATATGACATTCGCGGCATCGTCGGGAAAGCGCTCGGCGGCGAGGATGGCTATGCGATCGGGCGCGGCTTCGGCACGCATGTCCTGCGCGCGGGCGGCACGCGCGTCGCGGTCGGCTGGGACGGCCGCGTCTCGTCGGAGATGCTGCGCGACCAGCTCGTCAGGGGCCTCACCGAAAGCGGCGTCGATGTCGTCCGCACCGGCCTCGGGCCGACGCCGATGCTCTATTTCGCCGAGGCGACGCTGGAGGTCGACGGCGCGGTCCAGATCACCGGCAGCCACAACCCCGCCGAATATAACGGCTTCAAGATGGTGCTCCAGCACAAGCCCTTCTTCGGCGACGATATCCAGTCGATCGGCCGCATGGCGGAGGAAGGCAATTGGGAGGAAGGCGCGGGCGCCGTCTCCGACTATGACATCGAGGATCTCTACGTGGATCGGCTGATGGCGGGCTATGCCGGCGGCACGTTCCGGATCGGCTGGGACAATGGCAATGGCGCGGGCGGGCGCATCCTAGAGAAGCTCGTCGCCAAGCTGCCCGGCGAGCACCACCTGCTCTATACCGAGATCGACGGCCGCTTCCCCAACCACCATCCCGATCCCACCGAGGAAAAGAATCTCGCCGATCTGAAGGCGCTGGTCGCCGAGAAGGGGCTCGATTTCGGCATCGCCTTCGATGGCGATGCCGATCGCATCGGCGCGATCGACGGCCTCGGCCGCGTCGTCTGGGGCGACCAGATCCTGTCGATCCTCGCCGAGCCGGTGCTGAAGGCGGTCCCCGGCGGCACGATCATCGCCGACGTCAAGGCGAGCCAGGCTTTGTTCGATCGCGTCAAGGAGCTCGGCGGCACGCCCCTGATGTGGAAGACCGGCCACAGCCTGATCAAGACCAAGATGGCCGAGACCGACAGCCCGCTCGCCGGCGAGATGTCCGGCCACATCTTCTTCAAGCACGAATGGTACGGCTTCGACGACGCCATCTATTCGGCGGTGCGCCTGATCTCGTCGATCCGCATGCTCGGCGGCTCGCTGACCGATCTCAAGAGCGCGATGCCCGCCCTGGTCAACACGCCGGAGATGCGCTTCCAGGTCGATGAAAGCCGCAAGTTCGCGGTGGTGAGGGAGGTGCTGGATCGCCTCGCCAAGGACGGCGCCGAGGTCAACGACACCGATGGCGCGCGCGTCAACACGGCCGATGGCTGGTGGCTGCTGCGCGCCTCCAACACGCAGGACGTGCTCGTCGCGCGCGCCGAGGCGAAGGATCAGCCCGGCCTCGATCGCCTGCTCGGACAGATCGACGAGCAGCTCGCGCTCTCGGGGCTGGAGCGGGGGCCGCAGGCGGGGCATTAGGGACTGTCCTGTTCAAGCCGAACGTCACCCCGGACCTGATCCGGGATCCCGCTGCCTGCCGACGTTGAAGAAAAGCGGGACCCGGCTCAAGGCCGGGGTGACGACAGTTTAAGGTCAATAGGACAGATTCTCAGCCCCGCGATGGCGGCTTTCCGTAACATTTGATTAAGCGGTTGGTGAGGGATTTTCTGTCATGGCGGCGCGATGTCGTCCCGTGCCCCCCTGCAATCCGCGCCGATGGCGGAAACCGCGCTGCCGCTCGCCGAGCTGCTCGGCGCGTTCAGCTATGCGCTCGACATCACCGAGGGCCAGCCCGAGGGGCATTGCATCCGCGCCTGCTGGATCGGCAGCCATATCGGCGCCGCGATCGGGCTTCCCGAAGAGGCGCTCGCCGAGCTTTATTACGTCCTGCTGCTCAAGGATCTCGGGTGCAGCAGCAATGCCGCGCGGATCTGCGACATCTACATGGCCGACGATCGCGCGTTCAAGCGGGATTTCAAGCTGGTCGGCGCGGGCACCGGCCCGATCCTTGGCTTCTTGCTCCGTCATGTCGGGTCGAACCAGCCGCTCGGCCGCCGCGCGCGCGCGATGCTCAACATCCTCCGCAACGGCGCCGCGATCGCGCAGGAGCTGATCGAGACGCGCTGCACGCGCGGCGCCGACATCGCCCGCCAGCTTCATTTTTCGGATGCGGTCGCGGGCGGCATCTACAGCCTCGACGAGCTCTGGGACGGATCGGGCAAGCCGCAGGGCCTGGCCGGCGCGGCGATCCCGATCTTCGCGCGCATCGCGCTGCTCTCGCAGGTGGCCGAGGTGTTTCATGCCGAGGCCGGGCCGGCGGCGGCGATGGCCGAGGTGCGTGCCCGCGCCGGCTCCTGGTTCGATCCTGCCCTCGTCACGGCGTTCGAACGCGTCGCCGCCGATCCGGCGTTCTGGGCCGGCCTCGCCTCGCCGACGATCGAGGCGGAGGTGCTGGCGCTCCAGCCCGCGCGGCACAGCCGGCTGATCGACGAGGATTATCTCGACGATATCGCCGCCGCCTTCGGCTCGGTGGTCGATGCCAAGAGCCCTTACACGGGCGGCCACTCGCAGCGCGTCGCGCATTATGCGGTCGCGGTGGCCGAGCGCGTCGGCTTCGCGTCCGATCGGCTGCGCTGGCTGAAGCGCGGCGCGTTGCTCCACGATATCGGCAAGCTCGGCGTCAGTAACGCCATTCTCGACAAGCCCGGCAGCCTCGACGACGGCGAATGGACGCTGATGCGCGGCCATGCCGGTGCCACGCAGGCGATCCTCGGCCGCATCTCCGCCTTCCACGATCTCGCGCCGATCGCCGCCGCGCATCATGAGAAGCTCGACGGCACCGGCTATCCGCTGGGCCTCGCCGCGCACGCGATCGATCTGGCGACGCGGATCATCACGATCAGCGACTTCTACGACGCGCTCACCGCCGACCGCCCCTATCGCAGCGCGATGCCGGCGGAAAAGGCGCTGGCGATCATCGGCGAGAATGTCGGCAGCGCGATCGATCCGCGCTGTTACGAAGCGCTGCGGGATTTCGCGCGGGTCCGGTGATTACAGCGCGAGACCGATCGCGACCGACGCGATCCGCGCCGCGACCAGCCCCGACAATTGATGGCGGTCGTCGCGCGACGGCACATATTCGACCATCGCCAGCCCGGCGATCCGCGCCTTGGCGGCCACCCCGCTCAGCAGGCGGATCATATCCTCATAGGTCAGCCCGCCCGGCGTCGGCATGTTGACCGCGGGCAGCACCGCCGGATCGATCCCGTCGCAATCCACCGAGACGAAGACGTTCGCCCCCGGCGCGATCAGATCGAGCACCGCGCCGACGCCCCGCTCGTGCAGCGCATAGCTGGTGATGAGCTTGGACCCGAAGGCGCGCGCATCGTCGTGCTGCCAAGCCTCGCCCGAGCCGAGGCCCCGGATGCCGACCTGCACCATATGGGTGACGAAGGGGAGTTCGGCGGCGCGCCGCATCGTCGATCCATAGCCGTAGGGATTGCCCTGAAGCACATCGGCCCAGTCGACATGCGCATCGATCTGAAGGATCGTCAGCGGCCCGAGCGCCTCGAGCCCCGCGATCGCGGGAATCGGCACCGAATCGTCGCCGCCCAGGACGATCGGCGCCGCGCCTGCCGCCACCACCCGCGCGACCGCATCCCGGATCCGCGCGCGATTGCCCTCGGCATCCCAGGGATGGGTCGGCACGTCGCCCGCATCGACGCAGCCGCGCTTGTCCTGCCTGTCGGGAAACAGGGTCGTGTCGAGATCGAAATCATATTGCCCGAGCGATCCCGAGAATTGCGCCGATGCCTTGCGCAACATCGCCGGCGCATCGGCCGAATGGCTGCGCTCGCCCTTTACGTAAGGCGAGGCCTCGGACGCCCCGAGCACCACCACCTTGGCGCCGGCGAGATCGTCGAGGTCGGCTTCGGGAAGGCCGGCGAAGGTCTGGCGCTTAGGCATAGCGCGATAGACGATCCCCTCGCCGGCAGGTTCCGCCTTCCTTACAGCTTCATCGACAGGCCGAGATAGAAGGTCCGTCCATAGCGCTCGTTCTGGATCAGCCAGTCTTGGATGCCCGCCTGATATTGCCGGGTGGGCTCGTCGGTCAGGTTCTGCGCCTCGAAGAAGACGCGCATGTCGCGCCACACCGCGAGGCTCGCCTTGGCGTCGAGCCGGCGGAGATCGTCGTTATACTGGTCGTTGTAGTCAGGGTTGCCGATCGCCAGCAGCGAATGGCCGGTGTTGTGATAGGCGACCGAGGCCTCGAACGGCCCCTTCTGGTAGAAAAGCTCGGCGCCGTAGAGATATTTCGACTGGCTCGGAAAGGTCGAGGTGCGGCCGGTGGGCAGTCTCAGCACGCTGTCGGTGAGCGTGCCGGTCAGCGAGATGCCGAAGCCCGAGAGCAGGCCCGGCAGGAAGGTGAACTGCTGCTGGAACTGCGCCTCGATGCCGATGATGTCGCCCTTGGCGGCGTTCAGCGGCTGGGTGATGCTCAGCACCGGGTAGGCGACGCCGGCATAGGTCGTGTTGCGGAGCACGGTGACCTGGCTGAAGATCGGATTCTTGACGATCTTCGCGAAGGCGCCGACGCTGAGCAGGCTGCCGCGCGCGAAATACCATTCGGCCGTCGCATCGAAATTGTCCGCGCGGTAGGGCTTCAGGCCGGGATTGCCGAGCGAGACGGTGGCATTGACCGAATCGATCGAGCCGCCGGGGTTGAGGCTGCTATATTCGGGCCGGCCGAGGCTCTTGGAATAGGTCATGCGGAAGATGGTGGTGTCGGTCGGCCGCGCGCGCACGATCACCGAGGGCAGCCAGTCGCCGTAGCTGTTGGTCTGCGCCAAGGGCAGGACGGTGGTCGTGCCGGCGAGGAGTTGGTAGCCGGTGACCGCGAGACGGGTGCGCTCGTAGCGAAGCCCCGGCGTCACCGTCAGCGCGCCGAACCTCAGGTTCGCCATGACATAGCCGGCCGCCACCCGCTCCTTGAGCCGGAAGTCGGCGATGGTGTTGTTGACCAAGGTCGTCGCTGCATCGAGCGGCATCAGCGCGCCGCCGAGGTTCGCGTCGGTGAAGGCTTGGAGCGCCGGAATGTTGAAGGTCGGGCTGTTGGTGTAGCATTGATCGGTATTCGCGCTGTTCGGATATACGCAGAGCGCCGGCCCGCCGAGATTATATTGGCCGAGCGTCCAGCGGCTCGCCGTGGGGGTCGCGCGCACCCAGGTCGGCAGATCCTGATCGAAGCTGCGATCGGTATCGCGATATTTGGCGCCGAACTTGACGAAGCTTTCGTTGCCGAGATCGTAGGTGCCGTCGATCTTGCCCTGCCAGATCCGCTCCTTGTTGAGCTGGTTGAACTTCTGATACTGGCGGAACTGCATCTGGTTGGCCGAGCATTCGGTCACCGGGGTCGCGGTATAGACCTTGCTGGTGAAATCGAAGGTCACCGGCCCGGTGTTGCAGCGGAACTGCCAGAGCGGATAGCGGTCGAGCGTCTGGTTGCGGCTGTACCCGCCCTCATAACCGAAGCGCAATCTGCCGAACTCCGAGGAGCCGCCGAAGATGGCGGTGGCGAGCGACTTGCGCTTGTAATCGAGCCGCAGATCCTCGCGCCGCTCGGCGCCCGTGCCCGGCGTGCCGTTGGCGGCGCTCGGCGTGCCGGCGGTGGTGCCGGTCAGCCCGTCGGCGTTGAGGGTGTAGGGCGTGGTCGTGAAATCGAGCCGGTAGCGCGGGCGAATCTCATTCTCGGTGAAGCGGCTGTAGACGGCACGGACGTAGAAGGTCTGGGTGTCGCTGGCGTGCCAGTCGAACGACCCGGTGGCGCTGATCCGCTGCCGGTCGAGCGAATATTCGGTATATTTGATATTGTCGGGCACGCCGCCGCGGGCGAAGCGCGCGTCGGGCTTCCAATTGTCGGGATAGAAGCCCTCGCTGTTGAAGTTGCGGTCCGAATAGCCGCCGCCGAGCGTGACGCCGAACTGCTCGTCGCTGCCGAAGCGCGCGGCGAAGCTGCCGTCGACCTGATAGGGCACCTTGTTGTTGAGTTCCTGCTTGCCGGCCTTGCCCGAAATGGCGAAATTCACAGGCTTGCGGAAATCATAAGCGGTTTGCGTCACGAGGTTTACGGTGCCGCCGATACCCTGGCCGTCCATGTCGGCGGTCTTGACCTTGGCGATCTCGACGCGGTTGAGCAATTGGCCCGAGATGATGTCGAGCGGCAGCGATCGCGTCGTGCCGTCGGGATTGCCGATCTCGAGGCCGTTGAGCGTATAATTGTTGAGGTTGGAAGGCACGCCGCGGATCGCGACATAGCGGCCCTCGCCCTGATCGTAGGTGACGCCGACGCCGGGCAGATGCTCGATCACCTCGGCGACATTCTTGTCGGGCAGGCGCCCGATCTCGTCGGCGGCGGCGACGTCGAGCACGCCGATCGCGTCGCGCTTGGCCTCGATCGATCGTTCGAGCTGCGCGCGCTGCCCGCTGACGACGATCTCGGTCCCCGTGTCGGGCTTGGGATCGATGGCCGGGATGCTCTGCGCGCAGGCCGTGCCGGCAAGCGCGACCGCAGCCGTCGAAGCAAGATAGCGATACATGAGCGTTCCCCTCCCGAATGAGGCTCCCGCTACTTCGTCGCGATGACGGTTCGATGATGTCTCGGTTACAGATCGAAGACTCGGGCCGGTGCCCCTCAATCATCTTCATCCTCGTAATGCGCCAGCGCCAGCGCGCGCGCCTTGATCTGGCGGGTCATGCACCAGTGGACCAGAGCCTCCTCGCGGCCGTGCGTCACCCAGACCTCGCTGGGCGCGATCTCGGTCAGCGTTTCGGTCAGCTCGTCCCAGTCGGCATGGTCGGAGATCACCAGCGGCAGCTCGACATTCTTCTGCCGCGCGCGCTGGCGCACCCGCATCCAGCCGCTCGCCATCGCGGTGATCGGATCGGGCAGGCGGCGCGACCAGCGATCGTTGAGCGCGGACGGCGGCGCGAGGACGATATGCCCCTTGATCTCCGCCGCCTTGACCCCCGTCGCGGGCCGCAGATCGCCCAGCGCGACGCCGAAATCGCGATAGAGATCGCACAATCGTTGCAGCGCGCCGTGCAGGTAGATCGGCGCATGATGGTTGCGCCCGCGCAGCTCCATGATCACGCGCTGCGCCTTGCCCAGCGCATAAGCGCCGACCAGCACGCAGCGATCGGGATTGGCGTGCAGCGCCTCCAGCAGCCGGTCCATTTCCGATCCGGTATCGGGGTGGCGGAACACGGGCAGCCCGAACGTCGCCTCGGTGATGAAGATGTCGCACGGCACCGGCTGGAACGGCGCGCAGGTGGGATCGGGGCGGCGCTTGTAATCGCCCGAGACGACGATGCGCTCCGTCCCGGATCCGGGGTTATGCTCCAGCACGATCTGCGCCGATCCCAGCACATGCCCCGCCGGCACGAAGCCGACCTCTACGTCCCCCAGCCGGATCGTCTCGCCATAGGCCACCGCCTGGCCCTGTTGCGGCCCATAG
This sequence comes from Sphingomonas bacterium, assembly GCF_903644055.1. Lineage (GTDB taxonomy): Bacteria > Pseudomonadota > Alphaproteobacteria > Sphingomonadales > Sphingomonadaceae > Sphingomonas_I. Next base: position 16,037 of record NZ_CAHJXD010000076.1, read on the forward strand.
CGGCAGTCCATGATCGCCAGCGTCTCGGCGGTCGCCAGCACCGCGCCATGCCCGCCGCGCGCATGATCGGCGTGGCCGTGCGTGACCAGCGCGCGCGGTTGCGGGACGGAGGGGTCGATCCAGGCATCGGCGGCGGGAATGTACAGCCCCGTCGGATGCGGTTCGATCCAGGATCCGGGGCGGGGCATGGGAGCTATATGGTCCTGGCGCGTGACGGTTCCCACCCCGCGCGACCGTCACCCCACTTCCTCCAATTGCGGGGTGGATGCCGGAACCCGTCCCGCATGACGGTTGAGCGGGGGAAACCTTCCGTTCCCAACTCGTTGAGCCGTCGCAACAACAAGAAGGAACAGGCGATGGAAGGCATCGGCACGGTCGCGGCGGTCGGCGGCATCATCCTGGCGCTGGTGCTGCTCTATGCGGTCATCGCCAACCGCAAGCGCAGCGCCAACGACGTCCGCCGCACCGAGGAGGCCACCCGCGCGCTCAATCAGCAGATCGATCGCGAGGACAAGGTGAGCGACCCCGATACCAAGACGTTTTAGCTCCTCCCCGGCACGGGGAGGTGGCATGCCGAAGGCATGACGGAGGGGGCTCGGTTGAGCGCGGCATCTGACGGCGAACCCCCTCCACCATCGCTACGCGATGGTCCCCCTCCCCGTGCCGGGGAGGACCTGCCATCCCCCATCGCCGCCTGGTTCGCGGCGCGCGGCTGGTCCCCCCGCCGCCACCAGCGCGAGATGCTCGCCGCCGCGCGCGCCGGGCGCCATGCCTTGCTCGTCGCCCCCACCGGCTCGGGCAAGACGATGGCGGGCTTCCTCCCGAGCCTCGTCGAACTCGTCGCCGCCCCCCCCCCGGCCTCCACACGCTCTACGTCTCGCCGTTGAAGGCGCTGGCGATCGACGTTCAGCGCAACCTGCTCGATCCGATCGGCGAGATGGGGCTCGATATCCGCGTCGAGACGCGCACCGGCGATACCCCCTCCGATCGCAAGGCGCGCCAGCGCGTCAGGCCGCCGCAGATGCTGCTCACCACGCCTGAATCGCTCAGCCTGCTGCTCAGCCACACCGACGCCGCCCCTTTGTTCGAGCATCTCTCGACGATCGTCGTCGACGAGGTCCACGCCTTCGCCGGCGGCAAGCGCGGCGATCTGCTCGCTTTGTGCATGGCGCGGCTGCAAACGCTCGCCCCGGCACTCCGCCGCGTCGCGCTCTCCGCCACCGTCGCCGATCCCGACGCCTATCGCGCCTGGCTGGCGCCCGACGGCGATATCGATGCGGTGACCCTGGTGCGGGGCGATCCCGGCGCCGATCCCGATCTCGCGATCCTGCTGCCGCAGGACCGCATTCCCTGGTCGGGCCATTCCGGGCGCTACGCCGCCGCCCAGGTGATGGCCGAGATCGAGACGCACCGCACCACGCTCGTCTTCTGCAACACGCGCAGTCTCGCCGAGCTGATCTTCCAGGATCTGTGGGCGGTCAACGAGCTCAAGCTGCCGATCGGCATCCATCACGGCTCGCTGTCGATCGAGGCGCGGCGCAAGGTCGAGGGCGCGATGGCCGAGGGGCGCCTGCGCGGGCTGGTCTGCACCGCCAGCCTCGATCTCGGGGTCGATTGGGGCGACGTCGATCTCGTCATCCAGATGGGCGCGCCCAAGGGGGCGTCGCGGCTGACGCAGCGGATCGGCCGCGCCAACCATCGCCTCGACGAAGCCTCCGAAGCGGTGATCGTCCCCGGCAACCGCTTCGAATATCTCGAGGCGCGCGCCGCGCTCGATGCGATCGAGGAGGGCGAGCTCGACGATGAAATCTTCCGCCCCGGCGCGCTCGACGTGCTCGCCCAGCATGTCATGGCCTGCGCCTGCGCGGCGCCTTTCGAGGAAGCGGCGATGCTCGCCGAGGTGCGATCCGCGCTGCCCTACAGCGCGCTCGCCCCCGAAATCTTCGCCCAGGTGCTCGATTATATCGCCACCGGCGGTTATGCGCTCAAGGCCTATGATCGCTTCCGCCGCCTCGTCCACGAAGGCGGCATGTGGCGCGTCAGCCACCCCAAATTCATCGCGCAGCACCGCCTCAACGCGGGCATCATCGTCGAGGCGACGATGCTCAACGTCCGCTTCCGCAATGGCCGCGGGCTCGGCAAGGTCGAGGAAAGCTTCGCCGCGACGCTCAGCCCGCGCGACACCTTCTTCTTCGCCGGCCTCAGCCTCGAGGTCGAGCGGATCGACGGCGAGGATCTTTTCGTCCGCGCCACCAGCAAGCCCGCGCGCATCCCGACCTACGGCGGCGCGCGCATGCCGATCTCGACCAACCTCGCGACCCGCGTGCGCCGCTATTTCGCCGATCCCGCGCAATGGCCGCGCTTCCCCGCCGACGTGCGCGACTGGCTGGAGATGCAGGCGCGCCGCTCGGTGCTGCCCAAGCCCGGCCAATTGCTCGTCGAAACCTTCCCGCGCGAGGGGCGGCATTATATGGTCGTCTACAGCTTCGAAGGATGGAACGCGCACCAGTCGCTCGGCTTCCTGCTCACCCGCCGGATGGAGACCGCGGGGCTGAAGCCGATCGGCTTCGTCGCCAGCGATTATGCGATCGCCACGTTCGGCCTCGAACCCGTCACCGATCCCGCCTCTCTGTTCGATCGCGACGTGCTGGAGCATGAGTTCGTCGATTGGGTCCAGCAATCGAGCCTGCTCAAGCGCGCGTTCCGCGAGGTCGCGGTGATCGGCGGGCTCGTCGAGCGCCAGCACCCCGGCAAGCGCAAGACCGGCCGCCAGGTCAGCTTCTCGACCGATTTGATCTACGACGTGCTGCGCAAATATGAGCCCGATCATTTGCTGATGCGCGCCGCCTGGCAGGACGCCCGCGCGCGGATGACCGACGTCGGCCGCCTCGCCGATCTGCTCGATCGCGCGGCAGGCACGATGCTCCACGTCGATCTGGCGCGCGTCTCGCCGCTCGCCGTCCCCGTGCTGGTGCTGATCGGCCGCGAACGCGTGACGCAGGGAACCACCGACGACGCGCTGCTGATCGAGGCCGAGGCCTTGGTGGCGGAGGCGATGCGCGAAGACTGACGCACCATCGTCACCCCGGGCTTGACCCGGGGTCCCGCTTTCCTGGCGCGGTGGAGAAGGAAGCGGGACCCCGGGTCAAGCCCGGGGCGACGAGAGTAGAACCGCTTGCCCCAAATCCGCCACGCGGCTACATTCGCCCCACATATAGGCCGCTCCGGTGAGGGGCGGCCCTTTCTTTATCTGGAGTATCCCCGTGGCCCAGCCGCTCATGCCCCACGCGACCGCATCCTGGCTGGTCGACAACACCTCGCTTTCCTTCCAGCAGATCGCCGCCTTCTGCGGGCTGCACATTCTCGAAATCCAGGCGATCGCCGACGATACCGCCGCGACCAAGCTCACCGGGCGCGATCCGATCCGCGCGCACGAGTTGACGCAGGACGAGATCGACAAGGGCCAGGCCGATCCCGATCACGCGCTCGTCATGTCCAAGGTGCCCGATCAGCAGCGCCGCACCAAGGGCCCGCGCTACACCCCCGTCTCCAAGCGGCAGGACAAACCCGACGGCATCGCCTGGATCATCCGCAACCATCCCGAGGTCACCGACGGCCAGATCAGCCTGCTGATCGGCACGACGCGCACCACGATCGCCGCGATCCGCGACCGCAGCCACTGGAACATGGCGAACATCACCCCCAAGGATCCCGTCACGCTCGGCCTTACGTCGCAGCGCGAGCTCGACGCGATCGTCGCCAAGGCCGCCAAGGCCGCCGGCATCGAGGCGCCGGTCGACACGCGTCTCGAAGGCGACCGCGAGGCGCTGATCACCCAGCTCCGCCACGAGCGCGAAGTCGCCAGCCACGCGGGCGAGGCGGTGCTCTCGGACGTCGACCAGCTATTCGGCAAGCGGAGCTAAATCCGTTAGTTCCTCCCCCATCGGGGGAGGGGGACCAGCCGCAGGCTGGTGGAGGGGTATCCGCGCTATCGATAAGGCGACACCCCTCCGCCCTGCCTCGCGGCATGCCACCTCCCCTTCCAGGGGAGAATCCCTCCACCCACACGCGACTAAGTGAGTCACCCGATCATCAACCCTCGCTTGACCCTAACGCCCGCCACGCTCACAAATACGCGCGAGCCATGAGCGACCTTTCTCCCGAAACCCCGCCGGTCGCACCGATCGCCGATCTATCGTTCGAGGATGCGCTCAAGCGCCTCGAAGCGATCGTCCATCGCCTCGAAGGCGGCGAGGCCAGCCTCGAGGAATCGATCGAACTCTATGGCGAGGGCGATCGCCTGCGGAAGCAGTGCGAGACGCGGCTTCAGGCGGCGCAGGCGCGAATCGAGCGCATCACCCTCGATCCCGATGGCGCGCCCGCCGGGGTGCGTCCGTTCGATGCCGGCTGAGGTCAGGATGAGCAACGTCGTCTCGATCTCGCTCAAGGCGGCGATGGACGGCCTCGCCGCCGAGGTCGACAAGGCGTTCGATCGCCTGCTCGCCGTGCCCGATGATCCGCGCGCGCGCCTCTACGAAGCGATGCGCCACGCCGCGATCGGCGGCGGCAAGCGGCTCCGCCCCCTGCTCGTCCGCGCCGCCGCCAATCTCTACCATGTCGATCCCGCCGCCTCGCTGCGCGTCGGCGTCGCGGTCGAATGCGTCCACGTCTACAGCCTGATCCACGACGATCTGCCGTGCATGGACGATGACGATCTCCGCCGCGGCCGCCCCACCGTCCACAAGGCGTTCGACGAGGCGACCGCCGTACTCGCGGGCGATTCGCTCCACGCGCTCGCCTTCGAGATTCTCGGCGAGCCCGATTGGCAGGCCGATCCCTTCGTCCGCGCCGAGCTCATCGCCGAGCTGGCGCGCGCCAGCGGCCCGGCGGGGATGGCGGGCGGGCAGATGATGGACATCGCCGCCGAGAACCAGACCTTCGATCTTGCGACGACGACGCGGCTCCAGCAGCTCAAGACCGGCGCGCTGATCGCCTTCTGCCTCGAAGCCGGCGGCATCCTCGGCAAGCTGCCGCCCGACGGGCGCCGCCCGTTGCGCGGCTATGCGCGCGACATCGGCCTCGCCTTCCAGATCGCCGACGATCTGCTCGACGTCGAGGGCGAGGCCGCCAACACCGGCAAGGCGGTGGGCAAGGATGCGCAGGCGGGCAAGGCGACCTTCGTCTCGCTGCTCGGCGTCGATCGCGCGCGCCGCCAGGCGCAGATGCTCGTCGAGCAGGCGATCGGCCAGCTCGCGAGCTTCGGCACCGAGGCCGATCTGCTCCGCACGATCGCGCGCTACGTCATCGCGCGCGATCGCTAGGGCTGGGCGCAGATGCACACCGCCGTCTATTCGGGAACCTTCGATCCGCCGACGCTCGGCCACCTCGATATCATCGCGCGCGCCGCCAGGCTCTGCGATCGGCTGGTGATCGGCATCTTCGGCAATTCGGCCAAGACGCCGTTGTTCACGCGCGACGAGCGTCTCGAAATCCTCCGCCGCGAGGTTTCGGAATATGACCATGCGATCGAGGTCATGGCCTGCGACGGCCTGCTCGTCGATTTCGTCAGGATGATCGGCGGCACCACGATCGTGCGCGGCCTGCGCAGCGGCACCGATCTGGATTATGAGGCGCAGATGGCGGGGATGAACCGCATGCTCGATGGCGGGATCGACACGGTCTTCCTGATGGCCGATCCGGCGCTGCGGCCGATCGCCTCGAGCCTGGTCAAGGATGTGGCGCGGGGCGGCGGCGATATCGGCCACTTCGTCACGCCAGGGGTGGCGGCCGATGTGACCGCGAAGTTGGCAGGAGCGTGAGCATGTTCCGGAAAAGCATCGCCCTCGGGCTCGGCGCCTTCGCCGCTCTCCCGCTGCTGGCGCAGGCGACGGGGCCGCAGGGCCTCGCCGAGCCCAAGCCGCTGTCCAGCGACACTCCCGCGCCGATCGCGCCCAGGGCCGATCCCGCCAACATCATCAATATCGAGCTTTCCAGCGGCGGCACCGTCTCGGTGCTCGTCCGTCCCGACAAGGCGCCCAAGGCGGTCGAGCGGTTGCAGACGCTCGCGGCGCGCCACTTCTACGACGGCCTCACCTTCCATCGCGTCATCGATGGCTTCATGGCGCAGGGCGGCGATCCCAAGGGCACCGGCGAGGGCGAATCGGAGCTGCCCGATCTGCCCGACGAGATCAACGATCTGCCGCATTTTCGCGGCGCGATGGCGATGGCGCGCACCTCCGCGCCCAACAGCGGCAACAGCCAATTCTATCTGATGCTCTCGCCCAATCTCGCGCTCGATCGCGGCTACACCGTCGTCGGCCGTGTCATCCAGGGCATGGCCAACGTCGATCATATCGCGCGGGGCGAGCCGCCGCCCGCGCCGACGCGGATGGTCCGCGTCTATTTCGGCGCGCCGCCCGCCGATCCCGGCCTGCCCGCGCCCTCGGTCGGCTCGCTGCCCTCCGCGCCGATCGTGCTGCCGCCCAAGCCCACGGCCCCCGCTTCCGCTCCTGCGAAGAAGCCGGTTCGCCGCTAGGGCGGGTCGGCCGCTCGCTTATGCGCGTCGATCGCTTCGATTTCGCGCTGCCGCCCGAATGCATCGCGCTCCGGCCCGCGTCGCCCCGCGATGCCGCGCGGCTGCTGGTGCTGGAGGGTGAAGGCACGCGCGACGCGCACGTCCGCGATCTGCCCGGCCTGCTCCGCGCGGGCGACTGCCTGATCTTCAACGACACGCGCGTCATCCCCGCCCAGCTCGAAGGACGGCGCGGCGACGCGCGCATCGGCGCGACATTGCACAAACGCGAAGGCCCGCGGACCTGGGTCGCCTTCGTCCGCAACGCCAAACGCGTGCGGATCGGCGACCGCATCGATTTCGGCGAAGGCGTCTCGGCCATCGCCGAAGAACGCCGCGACGATGGCGCGCTGTTGCTGAGCTTCGAGGGTGACGAGCCCGTCGAACTGCTGCTCGCGCGCGTCGGCCGGATGCCGCTCCCCCCCTATATCGCCGCCAGACGCCCCGCCGACGCGCGAGACGCCAGCGATTATCAGACGATGTTCGCCGCCGAACCCGGCGCCGTCGCCGCCCCCACCGCCGCGCTCCACTTCACCCCCGCCCTGATCGAAGCGCTCGCCGCCATGGGCATCGCCCACGAAACGCTGACGCTCCACGTCGGCGCGGGCACCTTCCTCCCGGTCAAGGCCGAGGACACCGCCGATCATCGCATGCACGCCGAATGGGGCCGCATCGATCCCGCCACCGCCACGCGCCTCGATGCCGTCCGCGCGGGCGGCGGCCGCCTGATCGCGGTCGGCACCACCAGCCTGCGCCTGATCGAAAGCGCCTGCGACGAACACGGGCATATCCGGCCCTTCGAAGGCGACACCGCCATCTTCATCACCCCCGGCTATCGCTTCAAAGGCATCGACGGCCTCCTCACCAACTTCCACCTTCCCCGCTCGACCCTGTTCATGCTGGTATCGGCGCTGATGGGGCTTGATCGTATGAAAGCCGCTTACGCTTATGCGATCGAGAATACCTACCGTTTCTATTCCTACGGGGATGCGTCGCTGCTCCTGCCTTAAGGCGCATTCCGATGGGAAGTTGGTGGGCTTCTGATCAAAGCTCTAATCGCCCGAAAATTAATTCGATCATGGTATGTTCCGCCTATTGCATGTGACCGAGTCATTGTGCAGAACACTGCTGCAAACAGCAGCAGGGGCGGATATGGCGGTTATCGCAGATGACGGCGTTGCCCGTGTGACAGCATCTTTAAGTAGGGCTCAGGAGCAAGCTCTCAAAGATCTCGCTGCAAAACATAAGGTCAGTGTCGCTTGGCTGGTTCGCCATGCCGTAGATCAGTTTCTCGAACAAAATCGCGAAACGCAACTTCCGCTTAATCTCGGGCAGCTGAGCTAGCTGTGGCGTTGCTCGATTCACTGGTTTCGTCGCGCAGGGCTAACAATGCCTTTTCGTACGCGAAAACGCGTATGCCCGTGATCGATCTCTTCGCAGGGGCTGGCGGTCTCAGCATCGGCGCACATCATGCAGGCTGCGAAGTACGTGTTAGCGTCGAGCAGGACACAATTGCCTGCCGAACGCTGCGTGCCAATGAGGGCCTTCACGGTGCGGTGATCGAAGCCGATGTTTCAACACTGACTGGTCTCGCGTTGCGGAATGCTGCACGATTGGGTCCGACTGACCCTTTGATCGTTGTCGGCGGCGCGCCTTGCCAGCCATTTTCTAAGGCTGCTTATTGGGTCGAAGACGGCGACGAGGCTCGTTATCGGCAGGCACGTGCTGCTGGCATTGCAATGGAGCGCCCATTAGCCCCTACAGCGGTGCGGCCCGATGCTCGCCGGACATTAGTCGAAGAGTTCTGGCGGCTAATCTTCGAGTCAAATGCGGATGGATTCGTTTTTGAGAACGTCCCCAGCATCAAGCATCCACGCAACAAACCGGTGCTCGAGGGTTTTCGGACATCGGCAGAAGCAGCGGGATATCAAGTTGTTGAGGTCACTGCCAATGCTGTCGAATATGGCGTCGCGCAAGCCCGGCAGCGCGTTTTCCTATTGGGCGCAAAGCGTTGCAACCCGATAGCGCCGAAGCCTACGCACGCTCTCAAGTTTGAGGCGGGACGGAAGTCGGCAATCACGGCAGGCGAGGCTCTCGAAGGTTTTGATCACCCTCGCTTTTTCGAACCGGAGGAGCTCGTAATCGGTCGATGGGCGGAGCATCTGCGAACCGTGCCTCCGGGTGGCAACTACAAGGCCCATACAGCTTGGGCGGGACATCCCAGTCCCACATTCGTCACTGAAACGCGCTTCTGGAATTTTCTTCTAAAGCTAGCGCCTGATCGGCCTTCTTGGACGATTGCAGCATCGCCTGGGCCATGGACCGGACCATTCCACTGGTCGGACCGCCGTCTGCGCACCGTAGAAATGGCAGCGCTTCAGGGCTTTCCGAATAACTATAGTTTGGCTGGCAGCAGGCGAGATCGTGTGCGCCAATTGGGCAACGCGGTGCCACCTCCATTAGCGTGTCGAATGGTTGAGGCTGTGCTTGCGGCAGTCGATCGATAGGAGGGCGTGTGCGAAGCATAAGCCTGTTTAGCGGTTGCGGCGGCCTTGATTTGGGACTGCATGAGGCTGGATTCCGAACTGCGCTTGCCAGCGATTTCGAGGCTTTGTGCAGCGAGACGTGGCGGCGCAATATGCCTAAAACTCCTTTCCTTGTCGGCGGGATCGGCACGATTGATCGTAATGATGTTGCCGAGGCTCTCGGCGGGACAATCGGAGAGATCGATCTCGTTGCAGGCGGCCCTCCTTGTCCTCCGTTTTCAAAAAGCCGCTTCTACCGCAAGGAAATGCCTCGTGCGCTCGATGACCCTAGCGGTTGGGAGACGATCAACGGTTATCTCAATATGCTTGATTGGGTACGCCCTCGGGCGTTTATCCTAGAGAATGTGAAGGGCTTAGCCTACAAAGTCCATGCGGACGCACTTGAAACGATTATTAGCCGCGCGGAGGGGTTAGGCTATAAAGTCACAACAGGCGTTTTGAACTCTGCTGATTACGGGGTACCGCAGATTCGTGAACGCTGTTTTGTAATTGGTTCGTTAGAAGCGCGCGTTGAACTTCCGAAACCGACACATTCTAATCAGCCGGATTCTATTTTGTTACCATGGGCTACTGCGGGTGAGGTCCTGGCCGACCTAGACACTGAACAGAATGCTGGCGACTTGGGCCATTTCGCCGGTGGCCAACACCACGACTTGCTTCGTCAGGTACCGCCGGGAGATAACTACCTATATTTTACAGAAAAGCGCGGCCATCCCGAGCCTAAGTTCAAGTGGCGCGGGCGGTACTGGTCGTTCTTACTAAAACTTAGTCCGGATATGCCATCGTGGACTATCCAGGCGCGGCGCTCCAACAACATGGGGCCATTCCATTGGCGCAATCGTATCTTGAGGATCAGCGAAATTAAGCGGTTGCAGACATTTCCCGACAACTTCGATCTTTCCGGCACTATTGAGCGGCAATGGCGTCAAATCGGCAATGCCGTTCCACCTGTTCTGGCGGCGGCGGTGGGGCGCAGCGTTGCCGAGGCGCTAGGGACGCCGTTACGCAAAGCTGCATGAGACGCCTTCCATCTTTCAACGATTTCTCGCCGGGCATTATCAAAGATGTTCGACGTCCGCTCGAGATACTCGAACGTTTGGCACCAGACATGTCAGCAATTGTCGCTGAATGGGATGGTGCGTTCTTTGCGAGCGCCGGCAACAAGCGCGCCAGCACGAACATTCCCGCTACGCTAAACAGTCTTGGCCTGATGACCCGCCAACCACTTGCTCTCACCGACGTGGGTAAAGCTATTCTCGCCGCACCAGATGCTACGGAAGCCGCACAACGGATGATCAGTCACATCGTCGCCACGGGCAACGGCATGGCTATCGTCGATGCGGTGCGCTCGCTTAATCGTCGGGGAGAAGACCTAACCAAGGCAAGTCTGAAGCGTGAGCTAGAGGTCGGCGGCATACAGGGGTTGTCGAACGCGACGACTGATCACACGACGTTACTTAATTGGATGGTGTTAGCAGGGCTTTTCACCAAAGACGGGCGGGGCAATCCAGAACCTGTAGACGCGGTGATGAAGGCGGTCCTCGGCATTTCGGATTCTGAGCGGTCTGGCTTTGCCGAGTTGCCGCTGAATCAGCAGATCTTTATCCGAGTGCTGCGCCGGCTTGCTGAGACCAATGGCGGAACGGAAACCCCAGCTAAGCAAGTAATTGACGAGTGTTTACGAGAACATCGCGCACGGTTCGATGAGGATCAGATCCGATCGAAAATCATCAATCCTCTTATCGACGCCGGCTGGGTCGAGGTGCCGGCTGGTCCCAGCGTCACCGGCCGAGGCGGTAAAAGCGGGGTGATCATACCATCAGCTAAGTTGATGGGCATTCCGATCACTTCTGTGCTGCCCGACTTCGATCAAATTATCCCGTCCGACCTTCGCGCCAAAATCGACCTCCCCCGCGCTGAAGTGCAGCAGCTGCTAGAAAGCAGAGACACTTATGAAAGAGGCCTGGGCCTCGAATTGCTCGCGCTTAAAATGATCCTTGATATCGGACTTGAACCAAGGGCGTTTCGTTTGCGAAGCCGCGACACGGCTCACGCCGAGGTTGATTTGACCGCTGAGGGCAAAAACCTGCTATTTTCGCGCTGGAATTTTCAATGCAAGTGCATAACCAACCGGGTCAGCTTAGGTGATGTGGCTAAGGAAGTCGGCCTTGCCATTTACTCGAAAGCGCATGTTGTCGCCGTCGTTACTACGAGCGACTTCTCTAGCGAAGCCATTGCATACGTTCGCGAGATTACGCAGGCGACGCATCTACAGTTTTTGCTTATAAACGGTGTGATTGTTAAAGGCTATCTCGACAAGGGAGCTAGCGTTTTATTGGATTATGTTGCCGCCAACGCTGCTCGTGTCATGGCGCAAAAGCGCAATCAATCAATTGCTCCCGAGGACGGTAGTTAGTTTCCGTATTATTAAAAGATCAAGCTCAACCAGTTGAGAGTTGCCTCAACAATCTGCGCAGCTATTTTGCCCACTTCATGATGATATAAAGCTCCACCGCCTGCGACAGTGGTTATGACTGCGCCGACTGCACGTTTCCTGATTTCGTCTTTGGCGACATCTTTGACCTTTAGAGCCTCACTCTGGACGGATCGCCAAACCTTGGCAACTCGCTCGATCACGGTGACGCGGTCCACTATCTCACGAGGTCGAGGCTCGTCCCGCTCCATTTCCTCGCCCATCCCGCGCACGGCATCGGCAATCTCAGCGATGCTCGGATCAGTCAGAGCCTCCTCCGGTGGGGGGCGATTGTGTCCCATCATTCCCGGTTGTTGGCGTATCTGATCAATTTCACGCTCTAGCGTCGCCAGCCTTTCCAGGATGACGCGCCTCTCTACCATTTCCGCCTCATCGCCAAAGACTGCCTTGCGGCCGCCGATGGCAATTTCGGCGTATCGCGCCAATTCCGGCAGCCGGTCTTCGCGGTCGCGCCGAAGTGTCTCGCGGAGAGCCTCGACAGTCATTTGCGCCTCAGCCGGGCTATGAAGTCGCGCTCGATGATTCACATATTCCGCGAGAACATCGGACCTTACGGCCACCACTATTTCACTGTTGCTCTTTGTACGCGCCGCGATCCCGGACGCTTCTGACGACTCAAGGGCGGACCGACTAATCTGTAGGGAAGGCGAAGACCCCAAAGCACCGAGATGGCGATCGATATCAAAGCAGGCGAAAGCATGGAATTCTTGGCTCCAACCAAGGATTATGGTCTGCGCGCCGATCGCCCGATCGAAAGATTTTATCCCGGTCGCCTGAATGCGAAGTTCGTCTCTGGAGCGAGTTTTTCCTCCGTGGGTCAGATTCCAAACATAAGCACGGACAGCCAGGCGCTTATGTCCTCGCGCGATACTGAGCTCAATGGGGTGGACCCCGATCTCGGAAAGCAACTCAACTGACCACCCCGCATCTTTGAAGGATGCGGTGATGCGCTGAAGCAGGTCGCTTTTCGTCGGTCGTGCCATCTGATCGACTTACCTTCTTATCAATCCGCCAGCCAGTATCTCCTTTAAACTGTTGGGCAGCGAGGCAGAAACACCACCTTATATGAGGGTCTCAAACCCTTCCCACGCAAACGGGTATTGCGAACACCGTCCGGCCTGACCATGATCCGCCGGCCTTCCGTGAAAGCCGGAAGGTGGGGCGTCGAAACCTCAATCGATGAACTCGGTCCACGGAACTTGATTCCGAGGCCGGGTGGCATGCGCGTATGTCCAGCCGGCGACGGTAAAGGCGCATGCGCCTGTTCATCGATCAGGTTTCGAACATCCGGCTTCGGCCGTCGCCCCGAGAGGAACATAGGGGCGGCACGAGGTTGAGCCGAAGGTCGCTCCGCAAGTGGGGGCGACATCAATGACAGCAACGATCTGACACGTCAGCGCAACCGCGTTCTGACGCGATTTCGCATGCCTTCAATCATCAACAGGGGAACAGTTTATGAAGCGAACCATCTTTTCCGAAAAATACGATTACCTGCTTGCAGTGGCAGCGCTCGCGCTGACGTTCTGGGCCTTTTACGACATGAAAGCTGCTGTGGGCGGCGGAGTAATCTTGATAGCCGTCGCCAACTTACAACCGATTCAGCGTCTGGGAATTTCCCGCAACACGGCCACCCTTCTGGGGGTGTCGTTACTCCTCATCCTATCGATCAGTCTCAAGCTCATCGACCAAACAGGATATTGTTACGCATTCTTTGGCCCGCAACGGCAAGGAATTGATTTCATCAACATCCAGATGCCGTGCTTTGCTAACAACGACTTCTATTCTGATGTTGATCAACCGGGCGGCATGGGCTTCGTCCGCGATATTGGGCTCCCGCTAGGCGGGCTGGCACTAGGCCTGATTATGCTCAGCAACTCACGCAAGGAGCTTTGATATGACCAAGAAGCTCCGATCCATCGTCGCAGCGCTGCTCATTCTGCTGACAGCGTTACCGCCAATCATACATCTTACACTCGGCGATGCCATTAAAGCAAAACAGAATCGAGACGCTGTTCAGTCAATAAAGGAACTAGAAAGATTGTCAGACTCTATGCATTGATCACGTCAATCTAAGCCTACACGACTTTAAGTGCTTCGCTGTAGGGCGATCGCGCTCACTACTAACCAAAGCCAAGCCCTCGGCCTCACCGCCGGGGGCTTTTTATATTGGAGAAAACTATGTACATCATTGCCAGCCCGAGTGCGTTTAGCAGCGCGCTCGATCCTCCAACCGCTCCTGCCATCCGATCGCTATTGCGCCTCCGCATTGATCTGGCGGAGGAAGCTTGGTTCTACATCGTCGAGCCCGGTGATGGCCTTCCAGAAGTGGAGCAGACACTCGGCTTTCCGCTGTTGGTCAACTTGACCGGCGACGGCCCCGCTCCATCATGGGAATGGTCAATGGACCACGGCGGCTGCATCGAAGTCGCGTTCATTCTTTCCGATGACTTTGCTCACATCTTGGTAGTGCTGACCAGCAGCGAAATCGATCCTGCTCTGCTCGCGCTAGTGCGCGTCGGAGCCATTATCGCACCAACATCCACCGAGGCTGCAACACCTAAGGGCTAAGTTGTCCATCGTCGTTCCTGGCCGCCGCAGTCTCGAACGAAAAGCCAAATAAAGCCAACAAACCTGCCGCCACAACGCGGCTCCCAGTTCGCAAGGCCCTCGCCTTCGCGGGCTATTTTTATGCCTGGAGCATATCCACATGAAGACTATCTACGATCGCGCCTCAATAGCGCACACGCTCACGCTCGACCTCAACCCCGACCTCCGCGCAATCCTCAAACGCCGCTTCGCCTCCCTGCACACACGCTGGGGAGATTTAAGCGATCACACCGAGTTCGTGATCGTCGAGCAGGGTGATCGCGAAGCCGACATCATTGATGCCATCGGCATGTCGCCGCTTCTCGATCCCGATGGAGGCCGCTTTGGTAACAAAGGATTCCATCCCTTTTGGGATCACCTCGATTACGAAGACGGCCACTGGGTGATGATCGTCAGCTTCGGCTCGGCTTTCGCGTATATCTTGATCATCCCCAACGCAGACGGCGTGATACCAGAGCTTCAGTGCCTATGCCGAATGTTCGCAGAGGCATGAAGATCATAGGCATCTTCATCGTCGCTTGCGTCGTGATTGCGGCGGCATAAGCCATTGCCGTCGCATTGTACCTCGCCGTCCTTCTCAGCATCATCGTGGGCTTGTTCACCAAACCACGAGAGGTATTTGGCTTACTCGCGATATGTACGGTCATCGGTATGGTTCAGGCTCAGCCGGCGGTCAGCCTTGGCGTCGCCGCGTTGGCAATAATCGCTCGCACAATTCAACGGCAATAGCCCTACACGTCTCCATCAATCAATCTATCTGATAGTAGGTTTCGCCCGTGACTTTGTTCGTGACTTCCCGGCCTAAGGGCTGATCAAGGGGCACACCTTTCAATTCCATGATGCGCTCGAAGTTGGTTTTTTCGCGAGCTTCGTACAGCGAGCGAACTAACAGCTCAGCAGTAGGGCGAAACCGGTGCCCGTAGGGCGTCAGCCTGTAAGTCGGCCTCTTCGTGAAAAGCGTTCTGCCGAGCCATGCTTCTAGGCTCCGTATGCGTCCCCGCAGCGTCGAATCATCAATCGCAAGCCTGTCAGCAGCAGTCTTCGTCGCTCCGGTTCGAATGATTGCCAAAAACGTTTCAAATTGGGCGAGGCTGACCGTGGTCGGGGTGGGGGACTCATCCGCTTCATTTGGTTCGGCCGACTTTTTGCTGACTCCCACGTGCAACTCCCAGCCTCGGATTAATTCTGAATTAGTCGCACAAACGAATCGCGAAATCGAGAGTCTACCGTGGCGCAGGAGTGCGACCGGGGAATTTCCCCGGAAGCTCTAAGTGGGCCGTGGGGGAAGAACGCTCTCCAGAACGCATTGTCGAATTGGATCGAGAAAGTATCATGCACAGCAGACAGAGCGATAACACTCTGCGAATCGATTAAGACAGGACAAACATGAAAGACGATCAGAAACGTCAAAGTTTTGGAGATTTCGATATTCCGGATAACTCACCTCTCCAATACCGGAAACAACTCAAACGACTTAGGGATGTGTTGCGGATGGCCAACAAGGTGATCGCGGAACATGATCGCAAGGCGCGTGCTTCATCTTAGCTTTACAGCGCTGCAGCGCGTCACGGTGTTCATGCGAAGCTCGCACCGAAACGGTGCGGCGCTGCCATCCAAGAAAAGCTCGGCTGCCCGCTGGCTTACCAACTTCAACTGAAAGGCATCGTTGATGCTAACCTCCTTTTCAGCAATTTCGGCTGTACCTGAACCTCCACAATCGTCTGCGAAGATCGCGGTCAGCAGCCTGTTCCTCGACCCGCCTCCCGTAGACCCGCTTGTCGAGTTTGGCCTTATACCAACCGGCGAGGGCGAATATCTGCTCCCTCCCTCTGTCATCATGCTTCAGGCGAACGGCGAGCACACGCACGCCGCATTGATTGAAATGCTCAAAACGATGGGCGTCCCGTCGCACTTTGCCCTCGTGAAAGGTGACCGCCGCCTGGCACTCTACAGATTGGACAATCCTGCGCTAATCAGTCCGCTCAGGCGCGCTGTGCCAGACGGGGTCGATCTCATCAGCGAAGGTGAGAAGGTCGATCTCAGTGGCGTCGATCTCAGCGAAGGTCTCGCGAAAAACGTCGCTGAGCTTTCGGTGCTCGCTGCCGCCCACGTCAATCAGCTGACAACCTCGGCACCTGAACCGGCCGCGAGCAGTAATGCGCTTGTTCCGTTCAGCCTGCGCGGACAGGCAGATAAGTTCAAGCGGCTCGCGATCGAGGCGAAACCTCTCCTTGGCGACGTATGCCTCAAGGGGCAGGTAACAATCTGGTATGCCGGTCCCGGCATAGGGAAAACGCTGCTTGCGTTGAGCCTCGTCGTCGATGCCGTGCGGGAGGGGCGGATTGCTGCCGGCAATGTGTTCTTTGTGAACGCCGACGACAACGGTTCCGGCTTTGCCACAAAGCTTCAGATCATGGACGACCTCGGCGCACACACCCTTTCGCCGGGCTTCCGAAACCTGCGAAACAGCGTGCTTATAGCGCTACTCCACAAGCTGGCGGACGATGACGACGCGCGGGGTGTTTTGGTCATCGTCGACACGATCAAGAAATTCGGAAGCCTCATGGATAAGAAGGAATCAAGCGCCATCGCCCAAGCGTTTCGACAGGTTGCCATGAGGGGTGGCAGCGTACTTGGCCTCGCGCATACCACCAAGAACGCTAACGCCGATGGGACCGCGCGTTACGCCGGAACTTCCGATCTCGTTGATGATGCCGATGCCGTTTACACTATCAGCAAGCTGTCCACCTCGACCGAAGAAAAAGAGAAGGTGGTCGAGTTCCGGCGGGTCAAAGCCCGTGGCGACTCCGCCGAAAGGGCGGCCTACGCCTATGCTGGCGAGACCGGCGTACCGTACGACGAACTGCTGGCATCGGTCCGCCTCATCGATCCGCAACAGATCGACGAATTCAAGCGAGTCGAAGAACAGCGATCGGACGCCGATCTCATCACGGTCGCGTCTGCCTGCATCACAGAGGGCATCAATACTAAGATGATCCTCGCCAAAGAGATCGCGTCCAGGACCGGGATCAGCGGCCGGGAGGGCGGCCGACTGATCGATCGCTACACCGGCGATGATCCGCTGCAACATCGCTGGCAGTTCAAACGCGGCGGGCGAGGAGCGTTCATTTACGAGCTGCTTCCATTGTTGCCGCCGGGCGATCTCGCGCCCACCTAACAGCATCACAGCAGCGTTTCAGATTTTTGCCGTCGCGCAGCCGCGCCCGGCCGCAACGCTGAACCTTCCCGCAAATCTGCCGCGCTGCACTGAGCGAGTGCCCGCGCACCGTGCTCTGAGTCTCAAAACCGAGGTTCGGAAAACGACTTCCCTTGCCATTTTTAGGAGACCGATATGTCCAACATTAAGACCGCCACCGAAATGCTAGCACAGCGCCGCACTTACAAAGCGCTCATCGAACGGGGCAGAGCCTTCATGCGCGACCGACAAGCGATCGTCGCCGATGAAGATTGCCTGCTCATCATGATTATGGCGTGCATCGCCGAAGGCGCTCGGACGCGAGACGATATCGTCCGGAATGTCCCTCGATTTGTGGGCTTCGGCTATGCAGAGGTCGCCTCCGTCTTGGACCGCTTTTCGGGTCCGACGATCAACGACGGGTATTGGTACCGCGATGATAACAAGGCTTATCATCTCCAGCTCCCGGTAGTCCGTATAGAGCCGCCTGTTGATTTACGGACGGGCCCCATACTGCGGAAACGAAAGCCTTCAACGGTCGCCGATCTCGATCAGCCATACTGATTTAATTGCGGGGTAACGCCCCGCTGTAGCCCCGCTGGGAACGCCAACCGGCTCTCCCCGGCTCCCCCTGAACGCGCCGGAAACTGCCCAACCTCGCCCGCCTGCGGACCGAGGAGAGCCGACCCGCGCCCGTGCATCAGCCGACCATCGCCGCCGCTCGGCGCGCTCCTGCGTGCCCAACCGCCCCTCAATTGCTCAAGGAAACAGAAATGCCAGTCATAAAAATCACCAACACCGCAATCTTGATCGCGACCTGCCCGCCCGACAAACGCAAGATCACGCTGTTCGACGAGGCTCTGACGGGCTTCATGTGCGAGATCGCCCACAACCGCAAAACATACGCGGTTCGATACACCGACGATCGCAGCAAGCAGATTCAGTATAAGATCGGGGATGCGTCGGTATTGACGGCCGACCAAGCCCGTAGGGTGGCCTTGAGGGTCAAGGCGCAAGCCTTAACTGGTGAAAGCCCCCAAGCGAAGCGCAAGGTCATCCGGCAGGTGCCGACCCTGGCAGAATTCGCTCCGCGCTATCTGGACCACGCCCGCGAGAACAAGCGCTCGTCAGATATCGATGAGCGATATCTACGCCTTCACCTGCTTCCGCGCTTCGGCAAGCAGCATCTCGATAAGCTCAACCAGACCGAGATCATGGAATGGCTGAACGGGAAGGTGAAGGATGGCTATGCACAGGCGACCGTAAATCGCTGGCAGGTGATCCTGTCGTGCATGATGCGGCTCGCCGGGGACTGGGGTGTGCCGGGGGCGGAGCGCAATCCTTTGAAGGGCGCGAAGCTCAAGGATCCCGACAACAGGAAGGAACGGTTCCTTACGCAGGAGGAGGTCAGGCGGCTCAAGGTCGCGGTCGAGCAAAGTCCCAACGCGAAGTTGGGCCAGATCGTCGCCTTGCTCCTGCTTACAGGGTGCCGGAAACGGGAAATCCTGGATGCCAAGTGGGATCAGGTCGACTTCGAGAACAAGAGCCTAAAGATCCTGAAGGGTAAAACCGGCGCTCGGCATGTGCCGCTCGGGGATGAGGCGTTGGCGGTCTTCCGTTCAATTCCTCGTCTTGATCGGTGCCCATACATCGTGGCGAACCCCAAAACGAAGGTACCGTTCACCTCGATCTTCACGAGCTGGGATCAGGCGCGGCATCGAGCAGGCCTTGGCGACGTCCGCTTACATGACCTGCGCCACACTCTGGCAAGTCACCTTGCCCAATCTGGTCATTCGCTCTGGGTCATCGCGAACGTGCTGGGCCATGCCCAGACACGGACCACCGAGAGGTACGCTCACCTCTCAACCGAGACACTTCGCAACGCGGTGAACACGGCCGTCAAGGCGAGCGGCACGACTTGGACGCTTCCCACCATCTAACCGAAACCCGGCCTGCGCTTCGGCGCAGCCGGTAATCATTGGACACACCATGACTACACCGGATGATTCCACTAACTGGACGCCTGATCAGAACGCCGAATTCTTTCGAGGTCTGCGGGCACTCAAGCGGGCCAGCGGCTCAAATAAGCACGAGCAAGCGACCAATCTGATTCATGCGCTACTCGATGCGCGCATCAACACCCGGCGTCGTATTGTCGGCGCGTTGCGCGAACTCGAATTCAACCACCAGCATGTCGTCATTACGTTGAAGGCAGGATTACGAGCTGGCAATTGGTCGTGCGATGACGACGGCTATTACCGTTCCAGCTCATCCCCGCCGTAACCAAACCTGATCCCATCCGCGAAGCTCGCGGGTGGGATATTCCTATTATGTTTACGGCGCCGGGTGGCGTCATATCGAAGGAATTGTTGGGCGTGCAGTTAATACCAGAGAGGCGATTTGAACCCATGGTCATCGTCGTCGCCAAACAGCCGGGTTTCTTCGAAGCGCCTATGCAAGCCGGACGCCGATAGCGCCTCTTCCCTCACGTTAAGCTCGATCTGCGCCCGAGAGAGGAACTCCGACACCCTCGTCGATGCCCCGTCCTTCTTGATGTCCTTTAAGCCCGCCAGCATCCGCCGCAGACGATCAAGATTTGCGAGGTCCACCAATACGCTGTCCAGCCCTTCGCGCCGCCGCTGGGCGATGTGTTTCGCCCTGAGCGGTTGCTCCCGGCGGCGCTTCTCTTCCAGCCGGATACACTCGGCCTGGTCACGGCGTTCGCGCGCATCGCGTTTGGCGACAGCAAGCACTGCTAACGCAACCGAGATATCCTCGGCCATCTTATCCAGGCGCTGTATCTTTGCATCGCGGAACGTGCTGCGCGGACCCTGTCTGCCCTCTATATGCGCGGTTTCCATCTCAAGGCTGAGCTGGCCAGTGCAAATATAATCCCACTCGGCAAAGAACGGCCTGCTCGAGTAATCTAGGTTCCACGTTCGTCGTTTCGCTTCGCGTTCGACCTTGGCGTCCCGAGCGTCCTGCAGTTTCTGCTCTTGGGCCGTCAGTTCATGCTTCACGCGCTTGACGGTTTCAGTCACCCGAAGGTGGATCGTCTCACCATCGCCCGCGAATTGGACGCCCCGCTCACCATCTTTAAGTTGGAAGCCCTGAACCTCCGCCGCTGCGGCTAGGCGCGAGAGAAACAGTTTGAGCCGATCCAACGCCGCCTTGCTGACTTCGCAGCTGATGAGGCTAGGCCCCGAAACCGTCGAGAGACCATTGTATGCCACATCCGCCTGGCGAAGCGCAGTGATGGTGCGATCGATTATAGGAAACGAGCGCGAGACACTGGAATCTTGGCTGCTGGCCCGAATGCGTGCTTGCTGTCGGGCATCGGCGAGCGAACCGCCTTCTTTGCTGAGGTCGAGCGTCGTGATGACGATCCGATCCGCACTGTTGGCGGGCGCAGAAGGAAGGGGCGTTTGCTTTACCGGCTTTCCAGCCTGCATCTTTGTCCACCAGCCTAATGGCGGGGTCGGAATACCATGTTTGCGGCAAATCTTGTGAACCGCGACATCGGAGAGGGCAAATTCCTTCGCGACGTGCGTGATCGGCTTCGACCAGACCAATTCGTATAGCGACTGCCGGGTAAATTCGCGCGCCATAACTCTCTCCCGCTGCTTTGCGCTGGCCCGCCGGCTCAGCGTATGTGTTGGCATGCATTCGTCGGGAGCCCATGGGAAACTATGGCTCTGATAATCCCCACGGCGATCGCACAAATACTCGCTGATTTTGACCAACGCTCGACTCCATTCGATCGCGTTGAGGTGTTAACCGCTCTACAAGCCGCGAGGCAGTCTTTGGGCGCTCTGTCTGACGACCAGCAAAAGGGAGCGTGGGCAGAGATTTTAGCGTTCGCGCTTGTCAATTGCGATCCGCGCGACAGTCCTTGGTCAACCCATTTTGGACCAATAGCGTCTGGTGAATATGCGGATGGAACGGCATTTTATAGCCCAGATATATCCCAAGCGGACGCTGAGATTCTTGAACATTGGTGCAGCCGATCGCAGTCATTGACGCATCCCGCACTTCGCGCTCGATATGCCGACCTTTGCTGGGATCTTAGCAAGACGATTGCGGGCATTAACGGCGTCTTCTCGGACGTGAAGCTCGCTATAGATAGTTACATAGAGGCGGCCAGCACGGTCGCAGCTGCCAACCTTCATCAAGGTTTCGAGGACGGTGCCAGGGCGCTGCAGCTAGCAATTCAAATCAACGATAGCGTTCGGATTCCGGCTGCAAAACAGGCGGTGCTTGCGTTGCACTTCCGAGCAATGAGCGAAGGCACTCTATGGTGGCAGGCGTACGATATTCTCGTCCAGCAGAGAAAAGCAGGCCTATCGGATTCCGAAAGATCGTCGCTTGTATGTGACCTTGAATCGATGCTCGTGCATCATTCAAACGCGGCCGATCCAAATGCCTTCGATCCGCATTTCGTAAAAATGACGGCGGACCGTCTATCCAAGCATTACGAGCGAACGGGACAAGTCCAAGACGCCGGTCGCTGCCACGCTACGGTAGCCCGTGCCGCCGAACACCATGCAAGCCTCGGCAACGCCTTACTGGCATCTGCCGTCCTGCAGAGTAGCATGGAAGCATATCGCAAGGCCGGCATGTCCGAAGAGGTCGAACGGATACGTCGCGAAATGGCGGTGAAAAGCCGCCAAGCACAATCCGAAATGACGGCGATTCAAGAGGAGTTCACCGTCACATTTGATAAAGTGGAGGAGTTTCTCTCAGGTGTTATTAAGCCGTCCGCCGATGCAACGTTGCAAGCCATAGCCGTCGGCTTTTTGCTGAAGCGCGCGCCGCTCGAAGCCTTAATCGAAGAGGGCAAACGGGAGGCACCGCTTTATTCAATGATCACCCAATCGATTTTCGACGGCGATCATGTGGTGGCGACAGTTGGCTCAGCAGAGGACGACCCGAATGGGCACCTACTTCGTCGAGCAGTCCGCAAAGTCATGTTCGACACACCGTTCCTAGGTTGGGCTATGAAACGTGCGATTGAGGTACACCGCCTCAAGGCCTTAGAGTTTGCCCGGTTTGCCAACCGCGCCGGACTGTTTGGCGACGGACTTTTACTGCAGGATGGACTTGAGGCCTATTTTGATGGCGATTTCGTCAAGGCTGTGCATGTTCTCGTTCCTCAGATCGAGCGCGGCTTCCGCAACCTTATCGAAGTTGCCGGCGGGGCCTCAACCAAACCGCATCCTAGGTTCTCGACGGCACAGGTAGTCATCACGATGGGCGACATCATGCATGACAAGATTCTCACCACCAAATTTGGGACGGTCGGTGAAGGTATCTCACTGCAAATCGCTACACTCTACGCGGATTCCCGCGCACGCAATGTTCGGAACGACCTTGCCCATGGCATTCTCGACCGACAGGATATGACGCAAGAATTGACCCATTGGCTCATTCATTCAGCATTACTGCTCGGTAGCCTAGCCAACCGTTCCCCGGAGCAAGCCACCTAACGGAGTCACCCGTTGAGCGGTGACAAGTCAGAGCTTAGTCGGCTCTCGAAAGCAATTTGCGGTGGCGGGGAGTAGGTCACCGTAACGCGATTCGTCCTACCAAAGTGCTTTTCGCTCGATAGCGGCGTACCTAGAGGCTTCGTTGAGATTGGGTCGTTCATGGGAAGGCAAAAAGATTGCCTGAGAAACTCCATAAGTCGTTTGATCTAAATCAGAAAGTCGTTGGCCTCCGCTAAATCTGTTCATGCTGGTCTCGGCGCTGATGGGGCTGGATCGGATGCAGGCGGCCTACGCCCACGCGATCGCCGAGGGCTATCGCTTCTACAGCTACGGCGATGCGAGCCTGCTGTTGCCTAGCTGAAGACGCTGATACTCGACACGTGGCGCGGTGGGCGGCATGCGCTCGGCTGCCATGCCCGCCCCCCGCTTCGCCTTTTCGATCCACGCCACCGACGGTGCCGCGCGCACCGGCGCGATCGCGATGCGGCGCGGCGCGATCCGCACACCCGCGTTCATGCCGGTCGGCACCGCGGGCACGGTCAAGGCGATGCGCCCCGCCGAGGTTCGCACGACGGGCGCCGACATTCTCCTCGGCAACACCTATCACCTGATGCTCCGCCCCGGCGCGGAGCGCGTCGCGCGGCTGGGGGGTTTGCACGGCTTCATGGGCTGGGACCGTCCGATCCTCACCGACAGCGGCGGCTATCAGGTGATGAGCCTCTCCGCGCTGACCAAGCGCAGCGAGGAAGGCGTCGCCTTCAAGAGCCACCTCGACGGCTCGGCGCACCTGCTCAGCCCCGAGCGCTCGATCGAGATCCAGCGGCTGCTCGGCGCGGACATCGTCATGGCGTTCGACGAACTCGTCCCCACCACCGCGACCCGCGATATCCAGGCCGAGGCGATGGCGCGATCGATGCGCTGGGCGAAGCGTTCGCGCGCCGCGTTCGACGGCGGCGGCGCGCATGCGGAGTGCGCCGCGCTGTTCGGCATCCAGCAGGGCGCGCTCGATCGCGAACTGCGCAAGGCCTCGGCGGACGCGCTGCTCGACATCGGCTTCGATGGCTATGCGGTCGGCGGCCTCGCGGTCGGCGAGGGGCAGGAGGCGATGTTCGCCTGCCTCGATTACGCGCCCGCCCAGCTCGATCCGGCCAGGCCCCGCTACCTGATGGGCGTCGGCAAGCCCGACGATATCGTCGGCGCGGTCGAGCGCGGGATAGACATGTTCGATTGCGTGCTGCCGACGCGCTCGGGCCGCAACGGCCAGGCCTTTACCTGGGACGGCCCGCTCAACCTCCGCAACGCCGCGCATGCCGAGGATGTGGCGCCGATCGATCCGGATTCGCCGATCGCCGGCTGGAGCCGCGCCTACCTCCACCACCTCACCAAGTCAGGCGAAATGCTCGGCGCGATGCTGCTCACCGAACACAACCTCTGGTTCTACCAGCAGCTCATGGCCGCGTTGCGCGACGCGATCGCGGAGCGGCGGCTGGCAAGCTGGGCCGATGATTTCCGCAGACGCTACGGAGCGCGGCGCCCCTCGCCCTAAAGGCTGTCCTATCCAAGTTAACCGTCACCCCGGACTTGATCCGGGGTCCCGCTTCTTCTTCAGCGTCGGCAGGCAGCGGGACCCCGGAACCAGTCCGGGGTGACGATACGGGAAGGGCTCACTCCCCTGCCTTCTTCCGCCGTGTATCCCACCCCTTCCTCGCCGCCGCCGACCGCGCCTCCGGCGACCCCGCCTTGTGCGCCTCACCGCCCCGGCTCGACGAGACATGCGTATCCGCCTTGCCGCGCCCGGAGCCGGATTTGTTGCCGCCGCCGCTCTCCTTGTTCACCGTCGCCCAGGCGCGCGCCTCCGCCGCCGCCTTGGGCACGCCGCGCTGCTCATAGCCCTGCTCGATATGTTCGGCCTTGCGCTTCTGCTTGTCGGTGTAGGCGCCTTTGTCACCACGCGGCATGATCGCTCTCCTGATCTCCACGGCCGCAACGCCCGCCGCTTCGGCGGGTTTCGATTCCGGCGCCGGGCGCCTCCAAATCGCCCCACTCACCGGGCAGAGGGCGCGCTTCGCCGAGGGGAGAGTCATGACCGCGGGAAGTTGGTGGCTCTATGCGGTGACGGTGTTCCTGGTGTCGGCGACGCCCGGCCCGAACATGTTGCACGTCATGACCCGCTCGATCGAGCATGGCGCGCGCAGCCTCTGGGCGATGGCCGGATGTCTGACGGCGGTGCTGCTCGCCCTGCTCGCGTCGGCGGCGGGGCTGGCTTCGCTGCTGGCCGCCTTCCCGCGGCTGTTCGATGCGCTGCGCTATGCCGGCGTCGCCTATCTCGTCTGGCTGGGGATCGCGAGCTGGCGCGCCGGCGACGGTCCGCGCGATCCCGCAGGCGTCGACACCGCGAAGGGCGTGTCCGCCGGCCGTCTCTATCGCGATGCCTTGCTGACCGGCCTCTCCAACCCCAAGCTCATCGTCTTCGCCGGCGCGCTGTTCCCGCAGTTCATCGCGCCGCAGCTTCCGCAGCTCCTGCTGCTCGTCACCACCTTCGCGGTGATCGAATCCGGCTGGTATGCGGCCTATGCCCTTGGGGGCCGGCGGCTCGCGCGCCATCTGACGCGGCCGGGCCGGCAGCGCCTGTTCAACCGCGCGACCGGCGCCCTGTTCGTCGCGTTCGGCGCCGGCCTGCTCGCGGCGCGCGCCTGACTGCTTGTTGCGTTGCCGCAATTCGGCTAAGGGCGCGGCACTTCTGAAGCTTCTGATCCGAAAGACCACCATGCGCCTCCGCAACGTGGCCATCATCGCGCACGTCGATCATGGCAAGACCACCCTGGTCGACCAGCTCTTCCGCCAGTCGGGCACCTTCCGCGACAATCAGCGCGTCGAGGAGCGCGCGATGGATTCGAACGATCTCGAGAAGGAGCGCGGGATCACCATCCTCGCCAAGCCGACCTCGGTCGAATGGACGCCTGCGGGCGAGAGCGACCCTATCCGCATCAACATCGTCGATACGCCGGGCCACGCCGATTTCGGCGGCGAGGTCGAGCGCATCCTCTCGATGGTCGATGGCGTGATCCTGCTTGTCGATTCGTCCGAGGGCGCGATGCCGCAGACCAAGTTCGTCACGGGCAAGGCGCTGGCGCTCGGCCTGCGCCCGATCGTCGTCGTCAACAAGATCGACCGGCCCGACGAGCGCATCCAGGAAGTGCTCGACGAAGTGTTCGATCTGTTCGTCAGCCTAGAGGCGACCGACGAACAGCTCGATTTCCCCGTGCTCTACGCCTCGGGCCGCAACGGCTATGCCAACGAGGATCCGGCCCTGCGCGAAGGCACGCTGGCGCCGATGTTCGAGAAGATCATCGAGCATGTTCCCCCGCCCTCGGCCGATCCCGATGGCCCGTTCAAATTCCTCGTCACTTTGCTCGACCGCGACAATTTCCTCGGCCGCATCCTCACCGGCCTCGTCTTCTCGGGCTCGGTCAAGACCAACATGCCGATCCACGCGCTCGATAACGACGGCAATGTCGTCGAGACCGGCCGCGCATCGAAGATCATGACCTTCCGCGGGCTCGAGCGCGTGCCGACCGACGAGGCGCAGGCGGGCGACATCATCTCGATCGCCGGCCTCACCGTCGCGACCGTCGCCAACACGATCGCCGATCCCAGCGTGACCGAGCCGCTCCATGCGCAGCCGATCGATCCGCCGACGCTGTCGATGCGCTTCGCGGTCAACGATTCGCCGATGGCGGGGCGCGAGGGCACCAAGGTCACCAGCCGCATGATCCGCGATCGCCTCACCCGCGAGGGCGAGAGCAATGTCGCGATCCGCGTCACCGAGAGTGACGACAAGGACAGTTTCGAGGTCGCCGGGCGCGGCGAGCTCCAGCTCGGCGTGCTGATCGAGACGATGCGCCGCGAGGGCTTCGAGCTCAGCATCAGCCGCCCCCGCGTGCTGTTCCACGAAGGCGAGAATGGCCGCGAGGAGCCTTACGAGACCGTCGTGATCGACGTCGACGAGGAATATTCGGGCACGGTCGTCGAGAAGATGGCCAATCGCAAGGGCGAGATGACCGATATGCGGCCGTCGGGCGGCGGCAAGACGCGCATCACCTTCTCCGCCCCCTCGCGCGGGCTGATCGGCTATCACGGCGAATTCCTGTCCGATACGCGCGGCACGGGCATCATGAACCGGCTGTTCGAGAAATATGGTCCCTACAAGGGCAGGATCGAAGGCCGGAAGAACGGCGTCCTGATCTCCAACGGCGCGGGCGAGGCCAACGCTTATGCGCTGGGCCCGCTCGAGGAGCGCGGCATATTGATGGTCGCGCCGCAGGAGCTGCTCTACGAGGGCATGATCGTCGGCGAGAATGCCAAGACCGACGATCTCGAAGTCAATCCGATGAAGGCCAAGCAGCTCACCAACTTCCGCGCGTCGGGCGGCAAGGACGACGCCATCCGCCTCACCCCGCCGCGCCGGCTGACGCTGGAGCAGGCGATCGCTTATATCGACGATGACGAGCTGGTCGAGGTCACGCCCAAATCGATCCGCCTGCGCAAGCGCTACCTCGATCCGCACGAGCGCAAGCGCGCCAGCCGGGCCAAGCAGGCGGCCTGATGGCGCGGACGGGGACGGCCGGCTGGTCGATCCCCGCCGCGTTGGCCGATCGCTTTCCGGCGGACGGCAGCCACCTCGAACGCTACGCCCGGCGGCTGAACGCGGTCGAGATCAACAGCAGCTTCTATCGCCCGCACCGCCGCGCCACCTATGCGCGCTGGGCGGCGAGCGTGCCGCCCGGCTTCCGCTTCGCGGTCAAGCTGCCCAAGGCGATCAGCCATGAGCGCCGGCTGGAGGATTGCGCCGAGCTGCTCGCGCGCTTCGCCGAAGAGGTCGACGGCTTGGGCGAAAAGCGCGGCCCCCTGCTCCTGCAACTGCCGCCGAGCTTCGCCTTCGCGCCGATAACGGCGGAGCGTTTCTTCGTGCTCGCGGCCGGGTGCCTCGGCGGCGCGATGGTCTGCGAGCCGCGCCACCCGAGCTGGTTCACCGCCGAAGCCGATGCGCTTCTCGCCGGCCACCGGATCGCGCGCGTCGCCGCCGATCCCGCACTCGTCCCGGCCGCCGCCGATCCGGGCGGCTGGCGCGGCCTCACCTACCGCCGCCTCCACGGCAGCCCGCGAATCTACTGGTC
>NZ_CAHJXD010000077.1 GCF_903644055.1 Sphingomonas bacterium
TGGTCGCAAAAAATAGAACCTGGACAACCCAACCCGCTTGACCCCCAACACAGATGCTACTCGGTCTCACCTCAGCAGGAGCGGGAAGAGCTAAAGTCGTCCGGCTCCAATTCTTTGCGAGGTGACGGTTAACCGTTGCTGCATTATCCTGCCCGCGATGGCCCGCCTCGATCCCGATCTGCTGCTCCGCGCTTATTCCGTCGGCGTGTTTCCGATGGCCAACAGCCGGGAGGCGGCGGACGTCTTCTGGGTCGAGCCCAAGAAGCGCGGCGTGCTGCCGCTCGACGGCTTCCATCTCTCGCGCAGCCTTGCCAAGACGCTGCGTTCGGGCCGGTTCGGCTTCACCGCCGATGCCGCGTTCGAGCAGGTGGTAAGGCTATGCGCCGAGCCGACGCCCGGCCGGCCCGATACTTGGATCAATCCCGATATCCAGCGCGCCTATGCCGAGCTCCACGGACGCGGCTATGCGCACTCGATCGAGACGTGGGAGGGCGATCGGCTCGTCGGCGGGCTCTATGGCGTGCGGCTGGGGGCGGCCTTCTTCGGCGAGAGCATGTTCAGCCGGGTGCGCGATGCCTCGAAGGTCGCGCTGGCGCATCTCGTCGCGCGGCTGAAGGTGGGGGGCTTCCGCCTGCTCGATTGCCAGTTCCAGACCGATCATCTCGCCTCCTTGGGCGCGGTCGAGATCGATCGCGCCGATTATGTCGTGCTGTTGGACGAGGCGCTGGGGCTGGCCTCGGCCCCGGCCGGCGGCGGGGCGGGCAGGGGAGCGCCGGTCGCGGGCTTCTCGCCCTCGCCCCCGGCCGATTTCTTCGCGCTCGATCGCGGCGCCGCCGATACCGCCGAGGCATTGACCGTATCGGGCCCGGTCTCGGCATGCCGCATCGTGCAGCTCTTGGGCCAGACGTCGTAGAGCGGATTTTCGACGATGTTGAGCGACGGGCTCTCCTTGTAGAGCCAGCCCGAGAAGATCCGCCGCCATTGGCCGTCGATGCCCTGGAGATCGGCCTGGACGAAGGCGCCGGTAAGCTGTTCGGGCTCCCAGTCCGCGGTCTGGTCGCAGGCGCGTAGCCGCACGATCAGCGCGCCGATCCGCGCCGCCTGCCCGGGATGCAGCGTGATATCGCGCGATACGCCGTCGCGCTTGTTGAGCACGCCGAGCACCGCGACGCGATCGGCCATCGGCGTATCGCTGGTCGCGAGCGGGGGCGGCGGCGCGCTGTGTTTGCCCGCCGAGGGCGCGGGTTCGGTGGCATTGCCCGGCGCGGGATCGGGCGAGAGCGCCGCGGTTTCGCTGGTGTTGCTTTCGTTCTGGAGCGCCGCCGCGCCCGCGACGAGCAGCGCGCTCGCGCCGACGATGCCGAGCGCCAGCGCGCCCGGCCGACCGAGCCTCATGGCGTCGTGCCCGCTCCGGTCGCCTGATCGGCGGATGGCGGGGCCGCCGAAGGCTTGTTGATGAACTGGCCGATCAGCGCCATCAGATCCATCGCGCCCTGCGTATCGCTGATCGTGTCGCCGTTCTTGAGCGGCTGTTCGGCCCCGCCCGGCGACAGCGCGATGAAGGTGCTGCCGAGCAGGCCTTCCGAGGTGATCGCCGCGCTGCTGTCGGCGGGCAGCCTGACGCTGGGATCGAGCGCCAGCGTCACTGCGACCTGATAGCTTTGCGGATCGAGCGTCTGCTGCGTGACCTGGCCGACCTTGAGCCCCGCGACGCGCACATCGGTGCCGACGTTGACGCCGCTGGCGTTGGGGAACAATGCTGTCACCTTGATGCCGCCGCCGTGCGCGCCGCCCGTGGCGCGCCACGCGAAGACGATGAAGAAGCCGGCGAGCAGCACGACCGCCAGCCCGACGAGCGCCTCGCCGAGATTTTCCCGGAACACCGCTTTCACAGGCAGACCGCTTTCATTGGCCGGGGCTCCACGCTTCATAATCGCCCGTCGCCGCCGCGCGATTGCCGCCGCGCTCCAGCGCGCCCGCCGGGCGGAAGGCGGCGGCGGTGCCGGTGAGGTTGGGGACGGCGGGCTGCTCCCACGCGCGCGGCGGCGGCAGCGTCTCGGGGATCAGATCGGTCGTGTTGTGCAGCCAGCCATGCCATTCGGGCGGCACCCGGCTCGCATCGTTGGCGCCCTGGTAGATCACCCAGCGGCGCGGTACGCTTTTGCCCGCCTTGCTCTGGAAATAAGCGTTGCCCAGCGCGTCGCTGCCGACCGAGAGGCCGTTGCGCCGGCTGAACAGCAAGGTGCCGATCGTGGCGCCGTCCCACCAGGTGAAGATATGCTTGAGGATCGCCATCCGCGCGGGCTTAGCCGCGAAGCGCGCGCCCGCGCAACGCCGAAACGGCGAGCCGAGCCGTCACCGATCGGCCCGTCACCCCTCGACCCATCACCACTCGACAACGTCGCCGGGCTTGATGCCCTGCTTCGCCGCGACGCCGCCGTTGAGCTCCAGCACCGCCGCGACGGGCTGGGGGCAGGGGATCAGATCTTCGGACAAGGGCTTGGCGCGCGCGGCGATCGAGATGATGCGATGATCGGGGCCGATGAAGATGATGTCGAGCGGCAGATAGGTGTTCTTCATCCAGAAGGTCGCCGGGCGCGGCGGCTCCATCGGGAAGATCATGCCCTGATCGGCGGGCATATATTTGCGGTACATCAGCCCGCGTTCCTGCGATTCGGGCGTCGCCGCCGTCTCGACGCGGAAATGGCGCATGTGCGACCCGCGGATCGTCAGCGGAATCGTAGGCGCGGCGGCGACGACCGCGGGCTGCGCGGCGGCGAGCAGCAGCAGTCCCGCAAAGACTGCCTTCACGGAAGCTCCACCGAAACCACCAGCGGGCCCTTGCGTCCGTCGGCGATCCGCGCGGCCAGCGGCTGATCGGGCGCCAGATCGGCAAGACCCGCGCGGCGCACGGTTTCCATGTGGAGGAAGATATCCTGCTGCTCGCCTTCGCGCTGAACGAAGCCGTAGCCCTTGAGCTGGTTGAACCATTTGACGCGCACCTGCTCCAGCGGGCCGGCGATCGCGGAGAGCGCGAGCGGATCGACGCGATCGGCGTTGCGCTTGGCGATCAGATCGGCGTCGGGCCCGGTCGCGCTGGTGAGATCGATCTTGAGGATCCTGCGCGCCTGAAGCCCCCGGCTGCGCTCGAGCGCCTCGCAGACGATCCGCGCGCCTTCCGGCAGCGTGCGCCGATTATGCTCCCGCAAGGCCGAAAAATGGATCAGGATATCGCCTTCGCCGTCGTCGCCCACGATGAAGCCGAATCCGCGTGTGCCATCGAACCATTTTACGGAGCCGCTCACGCACCGGACGGGGGTCGAATCCTCGACCATCTCCGCCGGCGAAGCACCCCCCCCGAGGCCCTCCGCAAATGTCATGGCAAAATGCCCTTCCCTCCTGATCGACGCGCATTCGCGTCGACGCAACAATACACTGGATATAGCTTATCAACTTCCCCGCAAAAAACATAGCTAATTGCGAAGGCCATCATCACCGGGAGGAGTCGGGTTCAAACTCTTCTCCCGGATCGGCGAACGCGATCCTGCGCGCCATCGCGAAATCATGCCCCGCGCGCACCAGCGCCGCGATCGCCCGCTGCCGCTCCTGCGGGGTCGGCGGCCGCGTGGCGAAGGGACCGATCCGCCGCTTGCGCGCGATGCGCAGCGCCGCCTCCAGCGATCCTTCGCGCGCCGCATCGCGTGCGGGC
>NZ_CAHJXD010000078.1 GCF_903644055.1 Sphingomonas bacterium
AAGCGCGGCGTGCCCCGCCCGGTCTCGCCCGCCGACGCGATCGCGATCGCCGACGATGCCGAAGAGGAAGCGCGCGAGCCCTGGATCGGGCTTCGCGACAAGGCAGTGCTGCTCCTGCTCTACGGCGCGGGGCTGCGCATCGGCGAGGCGGTGGCGCTGACCGGCGCGGCGCTGCCGCTGGGCGAGACGCTGATCGTCACGGGCAAGCGCGCCAAGACGCGCATCGTGCCCCTGCTGCCGCAGGTGCGCGACGCGATCGAGGCCTATCTCGCGACCTGTCCCTGGGCGTGCGCGCGCGATCTGCCGCTGTTTCGCGGCCATAAGGGCGGCGCGCTCTCGCCCGACATCATCCGCCGCGCGGTGCGCGGTGCGCGGGCGCGGCTGTCGCTGCCCGATCGCACGACGCCGCACGCGCTGCGCCACAGCTTCGCGACGCACCTGCTCGGGCGCGGCGCCGATCTGCGCGCGCTGCAGGAGCTGCTCGGCCATGCCAGCCTGTCCTCGACGCAGGTCTATACCGGCGTCGATGCCGCGCACCTGCTCGACGTCTATCGCAACGCCCATCCGCGTGCGTAACGATTGTTGACGCGGCGGTCGGCGTCGGCGGTGATAGAGGTCACGCCATGAAGACGCACCCCACCCCTTGGCTCCGCCGTCTCGCCGTCATCGTCGGGACATTGTTCGTCGCCTCGCAGGCTTCCGCGAACGCGGTCGCTCCCGCACAGCCGCCGCAACAGGCGCAGGTCCCCGCCGCGCAGCCGCACATGCTGCTCGCGACGCTCACCTGCACGCGCGTCGGCACCCGGATGGTCTGCTGATCGGAGCTTAGAGACCGTCCTGTTGACGTTGAACACTCGTCACCCCGGCTCAAGGCCGGGGTGACATTCAGCTTGAGCAGGACAGCCTCCAGGAAGCGTCCGCTCAGGATTCGGGCAGGAAGTCCGCCACCGAAAGATAGCGTTCGCCGGTGTCATAGTTGAACCCCAGGATCCGCGCGCCCGGCGCCTGCTTCAGCTTCTGCGCGATCGCGGCCAGCGTCGCGCCTGAGGAAATGCCGACCAATAGGCCTTCCTCGCGCGCCGAGCGCCGGGCATATTCCTTGGCGTCGTTGGGATCGACCTGGATCACGCCGTCGAGCAGATCGGTGTGGAGATTTTCGGGGATGAAGCCCGCGCCGATGCCCTGGATCGGATGCGGCGCGGGCTGGCCGCCCGAGATCACCGGCGATAGCGTCGGCTCGACCGCGAACACCTTGAGCCCCGGCCAGCGCGCCTTGAGCACCTGCGCGGCGCCGGTGATATGCCCGCCGGTGCCCACGCCGGTAATCAGCATGTCCGGCGGCGAATCGGCGAAATCGGCGAAAATCTCCTCGGCGGTGGTCTTGACGTGCACATCGATGTTGGCGGGATTGTCGAACTGCTCGGCCATCCACGCGCCCGGCGTCGAGGCGACGATCTCCAGCCCGCGTTCCAGCGCGCCCTTCATCCCCCGGTCGCGCGGGGTGAGATCGAAGGTCGCGCCATAGGCCAGCATCACGCGCCGCCGCTCGAGGCTCATGCTGTCGGGCATGACGAGGATGACCTTGTAGCCCTTGACCGCGCCGACCATCGCGAGACCGATCCCGGTGTTGCCGCTGGTCGGCTCGACGATCGTGCCGCCGGGCTTGAGCGCGCCCGATGCCTCCGCCTGCTCGACCATCGCGAGCGCGATCCGGTCCTTGATCGAGCCGCCGGGATTCTGCCGCTCGCACTTCACCCACACCTCGGCATCGGGGAACATGCGCGACAGGCGCACGTGCGGGGTGTTGCCGATCGTCTCGAGTATCGTCGCCGCCTTCATGGCCGTTGCTCCTCTTGAGGTTCGAGCGTTGGGGGGTCGAAGTTACGCGCGCGGCGCAGTTCGGGAAAGAGAAGGCTCCACGCGATCGTCACCCCGATTGCGCCGAGCCCGCCGAGCACCACCGCCGGAACCGCGCCGATCAGCGCCGCGAGCAGCCCGCTCTCCGCCTCGCCCAGCTCGTTCGAGCCCGAGATGAACAAGGACGAGATCGCGCCGACGCGGCCGCGCATCGCGTTGGGCGTGTTGATCTGGATCAGGGATTGGCGGACGAACACCGAGATCATGTCCGCCGATCCCAGCACCGCGAGGCACAGCATCGACAGCGGCACCCAGCGCGACAGCCCGAACCCCACCGTCGCGAGCCCGAACACCGCCACCGCGCACAGCATCTTGACCCCGACATGCGTTCGGAGCGGGCTCCAGCCGAGCAGGATCGCGGTCAGCGCCGATCCCACCGCCGGCGCGGCGCGCAGGTTGCCGAGCCCCGTCGCGCCGACATGCAGGATGTCGCGCGCATAGACGGGCAGCATCGCGGTCGCCCCGCCGAGCAGCACCGCGAACAGATCGAGGCTGATCGCGCCGAGCACGATGCGGTTCCGGCGCACGAAGCGCGCGCCGTCGATCATCTGCTGGATGGGCGGCGCGGCTGCGATCGCCGTGCGGGGCACGGGCCGGATCAGCATCAGCATGGCGAACACGATCAGGAACAGGATCGTCGCGAAGGCGAACGGGATGGTCGCGCCCACCGCATAGAGATAGCCGCCGAGCGCGGGCCCGACGATCGCGCCGGTCTGCCAGGAGACCGAGCTCACCGCGATCGCGGTCGGCAGCACCTCGCGCGGCACCAGATTGGGCGCGAGCGCCCCGAAGGCCGGATTGGCGAAGGCGCGCGCGACGCCGAGCAGCGCCGCCACCGCGAACAAGGCGGGCAGGCTGGTCGACTGGTGATAGGCCAGCGCCGCCAGCGCCGCCGCGCAGGCCGCCTCCAGCAGCGCCGTCGATCGCACGATGAAGCGGCGGTCGACGCGATCGGCGACCCAGCCGACGACCAGCGTCAGCAGCGCCAGCGGCAGGAACTGGCAGATGCCGATCAGCCCGAGCCGGAACGCGGCGTCGTTGACGCCCATCCCCGATCGCCGCGCGATATCATAGACCTCCCAACCGATCACCACGACCATCGAGGTCTGCGCGATCGTGCTAGAAAGCCGCGCCGCCCAGTAGAAACGATAATCGCGGAAGGTGAAGGGGTGGGGAACGGCCGCCATCCACCCGCCTTAAGCCGCGCCAAGGTGCAGGGGCAACGCCAGTTGCGCTTTCCGCCTGCCCAGCGTTGCTATCAGTGCCTGCCCCGAGCCCCCCGCTTACCGGCACCCCGGCGAAGGCCGGGTTTCGAGTGAGTTTGCGCGTGACCCTGTTCCTCCCCTGTGAGGGGAGGTGGCATCGCGCAGCGATGACGGAGGGGTGTCGCCCTCCGGATAGCGTGTCACCCCTCCGTCTGGCTTTGCCAGCCACCTCCCCTGCCAGGAGAGGAGCGTCAGGTCCTCTAGGTAACGACCCTCAGCGCAGCCGGCACAGCTTGACGTTGCGCACCGTCATCGCGACCGCGCCCTTGGTGTGCAGCTCGACCGTGAACGGCGCGCCGGTCGTGGTGACGGGGCGCGAGAAGCTGCTCGATCCGTCGTCGCCCTTGACGATCTTGACGTCGAACTCCCGCCCCGGGATCGCGCTGGCGGCACCCGTCAGCGTGAAGGTCGCATCGTCGCCGAGATGCCTGACGTCGAAATCGGCGTTGAGCTGGTAGACGCCGGGCGGCCCGGCATCGACGGTCATGATGAAGGCGGCGGCGCCTTGCTTATCCTTCTTGTCCGGCGTGAATTCGATCAGCGTCGATGCGGCGCCGGGCTGCGCGGTGGTGCTGCCCTTGCCCGTACCGCCGTAGGACCATGTTCCCGCGCCGACGCAGGCTGGAGCGGTGGGAGCTTGCGCGAAGGCCGGGGAGGCGAAGGTGACGGCGGCGATTATCGCCAAAGAACGCATCGACATCTCCTGTCCCTGCTTGGCGCAGGCATATCGCGATGACCGATGCCAGACAAGCTCAAGCCAGCCGTCACCCCGGCCTTGAGCCGGGGTCCCGCTGCTTGGCCGACGGTGAAGAAGAAGCGGGACCCCGGCTCAAGGCCGGGGTGACGTCTCAGCCTGACGGGACAGCCTCTGACATGTTCAAACGATAC
>NZ_CAHJXD010000079.1 GCF_903644055.1 Sphingomonas bacterium
GCTCGGGCGCAGGGTGCTGCCCCTGCCGCTCCCCAAGGCGTTGCTCGCGCTGGCGGCGCGCGGCGACGCGCTGGTCCGCGGCGCGCGCGCCAAGCTCACCCCCGATCGCGTCGCCTATTTCTGCCATCCCGATTGGGCCGCAGCCCCGGGGGCGCACCCGCCCGCACCCTTATGGCACGCGGAAATCGAGACCCCCGCCGGCCTCGCAGAAACCGCTGCCTGGTATCGCGCTCAAGGCTGGCTCGCACGGTGATCCGCGACACATGCGCGCCGCAATCGCTTGGCAAGCACGCATCCTTCCGTAAAGGTCGAGACATGAGCATGCGTGACGACGTCTTCGCCCAGGTGGCCGAGCAGATCGAACCCTTCAACAAGAAGGGCGTCGCCTTGACCGACGCGACCAGCTTCGCGCGCGATCTCGAATGGGACAGCCTGACGGTGATGGATTTCGTCGCGGCGATCGAGGACGAGTTCGATATCCTCATCACGATGAACATGCAGGCCGAGATCGAAACGGTCGGCCAGCTCGTCGACACCGTCGAGAAATTGCGAGCCGCCTCGGCATGAGCGAGGCGATCGACACGCCCGAGGCGATCGCGCCCGGCGACCGCGTGGCGGAAGGCGGGCGCGACCTGCTCGCCAAGTTCCGCCCGCTGATCGAGGAGCGCGAGGCTCTGCTCGCGACCGGCGTGCGCGATCCCTTCTCGATCGTCATGACGCAGGTCAAATCGCCGACGCTGGCGGTGATCCAGGGCCGCGACACGATCCTGCTCGGCACCTATAATTATATGGGGATGACCTTCGATTCCGACGTCATCGCGGCGGGGAAGCAGGCGTTCGACCAGTTCGGATCGGGCACCACCGGCAGCCGAGTGCTCAACGGCACCTACCATCCGCACAAGGATTGCGAGGAGGCGCTGAAGGAGTTTTACGGCGCCGATCACGCGATCGTCTTCTCGACGGGCTATCAGGCCAATCTCGGCGTGATCTCCACGCTCGCGGGCAAGGGCGATTACATCATCCTCGACGCCGACAGCCACGCCTCGATCTACGACGGCTGCTGGCTCGGCAATGCCGAGATCGTCCGCTTCCGCCACAACAGCGTCGAGGATCTCGACAAAAGGCTCGGCCGCCTTCCCAGGGAAGCGGGCAAGCTGGTGGTGCTCGAAGGCGTCTATTCGATGTTCGGCGATGTCGCGCCGCTGCCAGAGATGGTCGCGGTCGCGAGGAAGCATAAAGCGATGATCCTCTGCGACGAGGCGCACGGCATGGGCTTCTTCGGCGCCAACGGGCGGGGCGTCTACGAGGAGATGGGAGTCGAGGACGACATAGATTTCGTCATCGGCACCTTCTCCAAATCGGTCGGCACGGTCGGCGGCTTCTGCGTCTCCAACCATCCCGATTTCGAGGTGCTGCGCCTCGTCTGCCGCCCCTATATCTTCACGGCCTCGCTTCCCCCCTCGGTGGTCGCCACCGCCGCGACATCGATCCGCAAGCTGATGCACGCCGGCGACAAGCGCGCGCACCTCTGGAAGAACAGCCGCCGCCTCCACGCGGGCTTGCGCGAACTCGGCTTCACGATCGCCACCGCGACCGCGCAGTCGGCGATCATCGCGGTGATGCTCCCCGATCAGCAGCGCGCCGTGGCGCTGTGGCAGGCGTTGCTCGAAGGCGGCGTCTACGTGAACCTCGCGCGGCCGCCCGCGACGCCGGCGGGCACCTACCTGCTGCGCTGCTCGCTATGTGCCGAACATTCGGACGAGCAGGTCGGCGAGATCCTCGCCATCTTCGCCGCCGCCGGCCGCGCGGTCGGCGCGATCTAGGGTGTCGAGCAAGTTCGGGCATGACCACTGCTGCCAGGGGAGGATCGTCTCGGGCGCTCTATCGTCGCATCCGACTTTAGAGGCTGTCCCGTTCAAGCGGAACGTCACCCCGGCCTTGAGCCGGGGTCCCGCTTCTTCTCCAGCGTCGGCAGGCAGCGAGACCCCGGCTCAAGGCCGGGGTGACGTAAAGTTCAACGTCAACAGGGCAGACTCTAGGCGCTTCCATATCAGCGCCCCACCCGCCCGAAAGCTTATTTTCCGTTAACCATCTTGGGCGTAAGCTGGCGGGATGAGCGAGGCCGAAGCGTTGGAGCCGGTGCAGAGCGGGGTTCGCCTGCGCTTCCGGCTGCTTGCCGCGGTGTTCGCGCTGATCGCCGCCGCTTTGCTCGTCGCGCTGGTCACGCTCGTCCAGCAATCGAACCATGAGCGCGATGTCGCGCTGGCGCGCAAGCAGCACAGTTTCGACGTGATGATGCTGACCAGCGAGCTCGATGGCGCGCTGTCGCGGAGCGAGGCGGCGCTTGGCCGCTACGTCACCGACGGCAGCGTGCAGACCGGCGCGCTCTACCTCGATCAGTGGCGACGCGCCGGGCGCGAGCTCGATACGCTCGCCGATCTGGTCGGCGACGATCCCGAGCAGGCCGCGCGCGCCGCCGCGCTCAAGCAGCTCTACGTCAGGCGCGGCGCCGAGCTCGCCAAATCGGCGACGCTGGCCAGCTACAAGCGCGGCTGGGCGGCGCTGTCGCTATTCTCGCAGGCGGGGCGATCCGATGTGCTGCCGCGCACCGCGCAGCTCATCCGCCAGATGCAGGATGCCGAGCGCGCGCTGCTCGACGAACGCTCCACCGCCGCCGCCAACCGCGTGCATCGCTCGAACGCCTTGGCGCGGCTGCTTTCGTGGGTCGGCGTGATGCTCACGCTTTCGGCGCTGGCGACGGGATGGATGGCGGTGATCGCCTGGTCGCACGAGCGGATCGCGCGCGCCGACGCCGATGCCGAGATCAACCGCACGCAGGCGCTGGAAAACGCGGTCGCCGATCGCACGCGAGAATTGCAGGAGGCCAACCAGCGCCTCACCAAGGAAGCCGCGGTCCGCGCCGAGGCCGAATCGAAGCTGCGCCAGATGCAGAAGATGGAGGCGGTGGGGCAACTCACCGGCGGCATCGCGCACGATTTCAACAATATGCTCGCGGTGGTGCTCGGCGGGCTTGAGCTGGCGCGCAACCGTGTCACCGAGCAGGCCGCCGAGGCCAATCGCCACATCGAAAACGCGATGGAGGGCGCCAACCGCGCCGCGGCGCTGACCCGACGGCTGCTCTCCTTCTCGCGCGCCGAGCCGCTGCTGCCCGCGGGGGTCGATCCCGGCGCGCTGATCCACGGCATGTCCGATCTGGTCGATCGCACGATCGGCGAGCGGATCACCGTGCGGATCGCGGCCGAGCCCGATGTCTGGCCCGTATGGGTCGATCCCTATCAGCTCGAAAATGCGATCCTCAATCTCTGCGTCAACGCGCGCGATGCGATGGCGGGCGCGGGGGTTCTCGCGATCGGCGCTTCCAAGCGGACGTTGCGCGTGGGCGAGATCAACCTGCTGCCCGCCGGCGATTATGTGCGGATCGCGGTGGAGGATGACGGCCAGGGCATGACGCCCGCGGTGCTGGAACGCGTGTTCGAGCCTTTCTTCACGACCAAGCCGGTGGGCGAGGGCACGGGCCTCGGGCTCAGCCAGATCTTCGGCTTCGCGCGCCAGTCGCGCGGCGATGTCGTGATCGCATCGGTCGAGGGCGCCGGCACTACCGTCTCGCTCTACCTGCCGCGCCACCGGGGCGAGGCCGTCATCGCCAGCCTGCCGCCCGAAACGCCCGCGGCGCCCGCCTCCCTCGACGCGCTCACGATCCTGCTGGTCGAGGATGACGTCCGCGTCCGCACCGCGACGCGCGATGCGCTGACCGAGCTAGGCTATCATGCCCTGCCCTGCGCATCGGCCGACGAAGCGATCGCGACGCTCGAAAGCCGCGACGACATCGGCCTGCTGATCACCGACGTGGTGATGCCGGGGACGACCGGGCCGGAGCTTGTCCGCGCGATCGGCCCGCGTTTTCCGCGCCTGCCGATATTGTTCGTCACGGGCTTCGTCGGCGAGGCGGGGGAGGCGGAGATGTTTCAGGGGCATGAGGTGCTGCGCAAGCCCTTCACGCTCGCCAAGCTCGCCCAAGCGGTCGGCACAGCGGCGGGGCGCGCCAAAGCGATCCACGATCAGGCGGCGTGAACTTCTTCCTTCGCCTGCATTGCCCGATGTGGCACCGCGTGGCAGGCCAGCCGGGATGACCTTCCTGCCCCGCATGCTGATCGTGCTACTGCTGGCGCTGCCTGGCGCCGGCTTCGCGCGGATCCCGCCCAAGCGCCCCGGCGTCTGGGCGCAGAGCTATGTCGATCGCGCGCCCGATCCGGCGATCCGCTTCGGCCGGCTTCCCAACGGCCTGCGCTACGCCATCCGCCGCAACGGCACGCCCGCCGCGCAGATTTCGCTCAGGCTCTACATCGGCTCGGGCTCGCTCGCCGAGCCCAAGGGCAGCGAGGGGCTGGCGCATTTCCTCGAGCATATGGCGTTTCGCGGCAGCACGCATGTCGCCGATGGCGATGCGATGCGGATGCTCGCGCGGCAGGGGCTGGCGATCGGCGCCGACGCCAATGCCAGCACCTCGCCCGAGGCGACCATATACGCGTTCGATTTCCCGCAAGGCGGCAAGCCCGCGATCGATACCGGGCTGATGCTGTTCCGCGAGATCGCCACCAACCTGACGATCGGCGACAAGAGCGTCGATGCCGAGCGCGGCGCGATCCTCGGCGAGGAGCGGCTGCGCGACGGCCCCGCGCTGCACGCCGGCAAGGCCGGGCTGGCCTTCCTGCTGGCGGGGCAGATCGCGCCCGATCGCCTGCCGATTGGTCATATCGACGTTATCCAGCATGCGCCCGCCGGCCTGATCCGGGCCTTTTACGAGCTGCATTACCGGCCCGAAAATGCCGCGATCGTCGCGGTCGGCGATCTCGATCCGGACGCGATCGAGGCCGAGATCAAGGCGCGCTTTTCCGATTGGCAGGGCAAGGGTCCGTCCCCGCCGCCGCCGGCGCTGGGCTCGCCCGCGCCGCGCGGCGAGGAGGTGCGGCTGTTCAGCGAGCCCGGCGCGCCGACGCAGGCGCAGATAAGCTGGGTCCGCCCGTTCGACGATCGCGCCGACACCAGCGATCGCGAGCGCGAGGATTATGATCGCATCGTCGGCCTGCTGGCGATCAACCAGCGGCTTTCGGATATCGCCCGGCGCACCAACGCGCCCTTCCTCAATGCCGGCGTCCAGCGCAGCAACGTGCTCGGCTCGGCCGAGGTGACCAATTTCGGGATCAATCCGCTCTCCGGCGCGCCGCTGCCTTCGGTGCGCGCGGCGGTCGACGAACAGGCGCGCGCGCTGCGCTTCGGGCTCACCCAGCCCGAGGTCGATCGCGCGGTGCAGGCGCTGACCACGATACTCTCCAACGCCGCCGCCGGGGCGGACAGCCGCACCAGCCAGGTGATCGCCAACGCGATCGTCCGCGATATCGGCAGCAACGAGGTCACGCGCAGCCCCGCGCAGGACCTCGCCGACCTCCAGGAATGGAATCGCTTCCTCTCGCTGCGCAACGTCAACGCCGCGCTGAAGCGCGCCTTTGCGGGCTCCGGCCCGTTGATCTTCCTTTCCACCGCGCAGCCGCTTCCCGGCGGCGAGGCGGCGTTGCGCGCCGCCTTCGATCAAGCGGGCAAGGGCCTCGTCGCGCCGGCCGCGACGGGCGATGCGCCCGGCTGGCCCTACACCGGCTTCGGCAAGCCCGGCACCGTCGCGCAGAAGCGCGAGATCGGCGATCTCGGCATCACGATCGTCACCTTCGCCAACGGCGTCACGCTCGCGATCAAGCCGCAGAAGGTCACCGCCAACGAGGTGCTGGTCAGCGCGAGCTTCGGGCAGGGGCGGCTCGGGCTGCCCGTGGGCAAGGCGCAATCCTACTGGATGGTCGGCCAGCCGACGATCTTCGTCGAAGGCGGCACCGGCAAGCTTTCCGCGGGCGAGATGCAGCGCGTGCTGACCGGCAAGACGATCGGCGTCGGGCTGCGGATGGACGATGACGCCTTCGCGCTGCAGGGGCGGACCAACCCCACCGATCTGCCGACCGAGCTGCAATTGCTCACCGCTTATCTCAGCGATCCCGGCTTCCGGCCCGAAGCAGTGACGCGCGCGCAGAACGCGCTCGGCCTCGCGCTGCCGCAGATCGATTCGACACCCACCGGCGTCGCCAGGCGCGAGCTGCCCGTGCTGCTCCATTCGGGCGACGCGCGCTGGATGGCGCTGCCCACCGCCGATCAGCTCGCGCAGAGCCGGCCGCAGGACCTGATCGGCCTGCTCGATCCCGCGCTGCAAGGCGCAGTGGCGGTCACGATCGTCGGCGACGTCACGGTCGATCAGGCGATCGCGGCGGTCGCATCCACCTTCGGCGCGCTGCCGCCGCGCCCACCGCGCATCGAGCCGCAGCCGCGCGACGTGCGTTTCCCGGCGCCCGCCGCCGCGCCCTACATGCTCCAGCATTCGGGGCGCGGCGATCAGGGGATCGCCTATCAGGCGTGGGGCACCGATGGCTATTTCGCCAATCCCGACGATGCGCGCGCGCTCGCGGTCGCGGCGGCGGCGATGAAGCAGAGGCTGTTCGATCAGCTTCGCGAGGCGCAGGGCGCAACCTATTCGCCCGACGTCAGCGCGCCCGCGTCCAACGCGCTGCCACACTATGGCCTGCTCGCCGCCGAGGTCGAGATCGCGCCCGACAAGGCCCCGGCCTTTTACGCGCTGGTCGATACGATCGCCGCCGATCTGCGCACCAGGCCGCTTTCGGCGGACGAGCTCGATCGCGCCAAGCGCCCCCAGATCGATGCGCGCAAGCGCGAGTTGCAGACCAACCCCTTCTGGCTCGGCGTCATAGCGCTCGGCCAGCGCGATCCGCGCGCGTTCGATGCAGCGCGCGAGCTGGTTTCGGGGATGGAGAAGGTCAGCGCCGCCGACGTCCAGCGCGCCGCCGCCAAATATCTCCTCCCCGGCCGCGCCTATCGCGCGCTCGTCAAGGCGCGCACG
This sequence comes from Sphingomonas bacterium, assembly GCF_903644055.1. Lineage (GTDB taxonomy): Bacteria > Pseudomonadota > Alphaproteobacteria > Sphingomonadales > Sphingomonadaceae > Sphingomonas_I. Next base: position 6,974 of record NZ_CAHJXD010000079.1, read on the forward strand.
GCGCCCTGATCGCTCAGAGTCGGATGACTTTAGCCCTACCTGCTCATGCTGAGGTGAGAACGAGTAGCTCCGGAGGAGCGTATCGAGGGCTCGTATCGAAGTACGGCTCCAGAGCATGTCCTTCGATACGGGCTCTCGACAAGCTCGATCCCTACTCAGGATGAGCGGAGGAGTGGGTC
>NZ_CAHJXD010000080.1 GCF_903644055.1 Sphingomonas bacterium
GCTCGCCAGCCCCGCCGTATAGGTCACGCGCACCACCGCCGCGCCGCCGGCGTCGATCGTCCGCACCCAGCCGTCGCCGCTCGCGTCGAGGTCGATCGCATAGCCGCCGATCGCCAGCGCGCTCGCCGCGCCCACCGCGTCGATCGCCTCCACCCCGGTCACCGTCCGCACCGGCGAAGCGCTCAGCCGTTGCCAGCCGCCCCGCGCCGGCAGCGTCTCGGCCACCGCGCGGATGATCGCCTGCCGCCCGAGGAAGCCCTCGCAATGCCCGATCGCGCTCGCCGCGAGCCGATCGATCAGCGCATCCTCGTCGCCGCTCTCCAGCCGCAGATAGCTTTTGATCGCCGCCCGCGCGCCCGCATCGGCGGGCAGCGCCGCCGCCTCGACGCGGCTCTCCTCGCGGTACGCGTCGGGCGCACCTTTGCTTCGTCCCCACATGGGCCGTCTCCCGATGATGAATTTGCTGTGGCGCGAAGGACGCCATTCCGTGCATGGGTGGACTTGCTCGTCCGTCGTATCAGTTTCGCCGCGTCACACCTTTCGAAGGCTATCGATGAACGGCAACACTGTTCCCGAACCCGGCATGACCGCCACGACCAAGCGCCATTTCGTCTCGCTGGATGGCCTGCGCGGGGTCGCCGCGCTCTGCGTGATGCTGTTCCACCGCCGCTGGTGGGTGGCGGGGGGGCATCTGATGGATCACGGCTATCTCGCCGTCGATTTCTTCTTCATGCTCTCGGGCTTCGTCATCGCCTACGCCTATGAGAACAAGCTGCGCAGCGGCATGACGTTCGGCCGCTTCGCGCTGATCCGCGCGATCCGCCTCTATCCGCTGATCGTCGTCGGCGCCGCGCTCGGCAGCGCCTATTTCCTCCTTCACGCGGCGATCCCCGCACATCGAAGCGAGCTCGGCGGCGTCCTCGTGTCGATCCCCTTCGCGATGCTCGCGCTGCCGACGCTGCCGCAGGCGATGGCCGAGCCCTTCGCGATCAACCGGCCGACCTGGTCGCTGTTCGTCGAGATCCTGCTCAACCTCGCTTATGCGCTCGTCATCGTGCGCCTGAGCCGATCGCTGCTGGCGGCGCTCACCGCGCTCGGCTTCGCGGCGCTCGCCGTCCTCGCCTTCGCTTACGGCGACCTCGGCATTTCCGGCACCTTCGACAGGCTCGGCGTGCTGCTCGTCAGGGGCTGCTTTCCCTTTCTCGCGGGCGTCCTGATCTGCCGCATGTTCGCGCGCGGCGCGCTGCCCCGGCTGCCCGGCGGCTTCGCGGCCGGCGCGCTGCTGCTCGTCATCCTCTTCATGCTGCCCAGGGATTTCGCCGGCGGCCTTGCCTGGCTGCTCGATCTTCTCGCGGTCGGCCTGCTGTGCCCGGCGGTCATCATCTCCTGCTGCGAACATGAGCCCCCGCGCTGGAGCCTCGGCTTCGTCAAGCCTCTCGGCGAGCTCTCCTATCCGCTCTATATCATCCACTATCCGGCTTATTATTGGTTCGAGATCGCGGCGGTCCGTTTCCATCTGCCGCCCGCGCTGTGGCTGCCGATCGCGGTGCCGCTGATCGTGGCGCTCGCCTTCGCGATCAGCCGCGCCATCGACATCCCCGTCCGCCGCGCCCTCAACCGCCGCCTGGCCGGGCGCGCCTGAATTTCCGCCAATTCGGTCGTTAAGGGCGCCCTTCCATCCGGATCGGATGCGTCGCCCGTTGGGGATAGTCGCGCCTGGCCACATGGTCCGGGCCGATCATGCGGCTCTCCTTGCTCCTCGTCGGCATCGGCGCCGCCTCGCTCGGCGCGGTGGCCGGCGCTTTCGCCATCCATCGCATCGATGGCGCCAAGGCGATCCGCTTCGCCATCGCCCGCCGCATCGGCGCGATCGACGAACAGGCCCGCCGCGCGCCCGAAGGCGCCGTCCTCGTCGTCGGCGACAGCATCGCCGAACGCTCGGGCCTTACCTCGCTCTGCGGCCGCGCGGTCTTCAACGGCGGCGTCTCTTCGGCCACCGCCGAGGATGTCGCCGATCATGCCCGCGGCTGGATCGCATCGCTGCATCCCTCGATCGTGATCGTAGCGCTCGGCATGAACGATGCGAAGGCGGACGTCCCCGCAGCACCCGATCGCTTCGAAGGGGCCGTCCGCGCGATCGCCGCCACCGGCGTGCCGACTGGCCTCGCCGCGATCACCCGGCTGGAGGACAAGCCTGCCGCCGCCGGCTTCTCGCAGGCGAGGATCGATGCGCTCAACACCCGCCTCGCGGCCATCGCCGCCGCACTCCACGCGCCGCTCGCGCCCTCGATCGCCGCGCCGACCGAGGATGGCGTCCACCCGACCGATGCCGGCAGGCGCCAGTGGCGCGCCAATCTCGAACGCGCCTGCCCCGCCGCCCCGATCACCGCGTCAGGTCCCGCGTCCGTATCCCGCCGGAATATCTGATCGCGAGATAGCCCGCCTGGCTTTCGTGCGTGCCGTCCACCGTCATGCCATAGGCCGTCCCGCTCGCCTTCCAGACGCCGCTGTCGCGCGCGCTTTCCACCGCATCTGCTACCTCGAACCAGCCCGCCAGCGGCCAAGGCCCGCCGCGGATGATCGCGTTCAGCGCGACGCGCGCGGCGTTGTGGCCCTCGCTCGTCTGCCCGGCGGTCGTCGCCCAATTGTCGCCGCTCGTCGAAACCGGGCCGATCGTCGTCTGATAGACGGGGCGGCCGGCGAAGGCCTGATACAGCGCCTGCAACGCGCTCCAGGTCTGCGCGCCGGTCTTGGCCTGGACGATGTCGTTGACGCCATATTCGCACAGCACGTGGCTGCAATATTGCGCCTGCCGGGCGCGGCCCGCATAGCTCGCGCCGGCCTGATAGGCGGTGTCGCCATAGCTGCCGAGGTTGATATAGGCGAAGGCCGGCCCGATCGTCCGCGCCAGCTCGCCGAGGTCGCCGCCGGCGTCGTAGCCGTCGCCCGCGCCCCAGCAGCGGCTGTCGCCCGCCAGCAGCACCGATGGCCGCCGCGTCGTCGCCAGGATCGCGACCGGCGCGAAGCAGACGCTGCCGAATTGCGTCAGCGTGCCCCCCATCGTCTTGTCGGTCAGGCTCGTCCCCGCCTCGAACACCGCGCCGTTGCCGCTATCGAGCGTGCTCGTCGTGCTGCCCGAAGCCGTCCCGCCGAACACGATCGTCGCCGCCGAACAATAGACCCGCACCCAGAACAAGGCGCCGTTCGGGATCGATATGCTCACCGGATCGGAGGTGAGGTCCAGCCCCGAAGCCACCGTCCCCGCCGCCGCCCCGGCGAACTTTACCGGCGTGAAGCTGCCCGCCGGATATTCGATCGCGGCGCTATAGGTCGCGGTCGCCCCGCTCCCCGCCTCCGCCTTGGTCGATCGGTTCCAAAACCAATTGGGCAGCACGATCCGCAGCGACGCGATCGCGTCGCGCGCGAAATGCGGCGATCGCGAATTGAACCTGGTGTTGCTCGATGTCGAACTGATCGGGTGGAAGCATTTGGTCGCGACCTGCCCCAGGTACGGCGCGGCCATGCGCGGTGACA
>NZ_CAHJXD010000081.1 GCF_903644055.1 Sphingomonas bacterium
CCTCGCCGGCCTTCACCGGCGACGGTCGCGATTGCAGGCCGAGGCGATGCGCCTTGCCGATCACGGCGTTGCGGCTGACGCCGGTCAGCGCTTCCGCGATCTGGCTGGCGGTCATCCCGCTTTCCCACATCTGCCTGAGCTGTTCGATCCGCTCGTCGGTCCACGACATTGGTCTTCACTTCCTTGGCCTGGCGAGGCTTGTCGCTGGGCGGTGGCGCGCTTACGCCGCCCCCATGCCCGAAACCTCGCTCGAAACACAGCATCCCGCACCCGGCGTGCCGGTGATCCCTGTCATAAACTGGGGGGGACTTCGTGCCCTCTATGTGAAGGAGGTGAGGCGTTTCTTCAAGGTGCAACTCCAGACGGTGTGGGCACCGGCCTTTTCGGCGCTGCTGCTGCTGCTGGTTTTCTCGATCGCTTTCGGGCGCGGCGGCCAGCTCGTGATGGGCGTGCCCTTCGCTGCCTTCGCGGCGCCGGGGCTGATCGCGATGGCGATGATGCAGGCGGCGTTCGCCAATGCCAGCTTCTCGCTGCTCGTCGGCAAGATGCAGGGCACGATCGTCGATTATCTGATGCCGCCCTTGTCCAGCGGAGAATTGCTCTCGGGTCTCACCGGCGCCTCGATGACGCGCGCGATCCTCGTCGGCCTCGTCCTCTGGATCGCGATGCTGTTCTGGCCCTTGACGCGCAATATTCCCGCGCATCCGATCGTGGCGATCTGGTTCGGCCTGCTCGGCGCGGCGATGCTGTCGCTGCTCGGCGTGCTGACCTCGATCTGGGCCGACAAGTTCGATCATAATGCCACCATCACCAATTTCGTGGTGCAGCCGCTGTCGCTGCTGTCGGGCACCTTCTATTCGATCGAGGGGCTGCACGGCGCCTTCCGCGCGTTCAGCCACGTCAATCCCTTCTTCTACGTGATATCGGGCTTTCGCTACGGCTTCCTCGGCACCACCGACAGCAACGTGCTGCAGGGTTCGGCGGTGCTCGTCGCGGTCAATCTCGTGCTGGGCGTCGTCTGCTATGTGCTGCTGCGGCGCGGCTGGAAACTCAAATATTAGACCGGAACCGCCCCGGGGATCGCCCGGGGCAGCGGCGGCGTCTATAGCTTCGCGAGCGCTTCCTTGATCTTGAGCTTTTGCTTCTTGAGCCTGTGTACCAGCGTCTCGTCGGGCCTCGGCCGTTGCGATTCGTTCGAGATGCGGGCGTCCAACGTGGCGTGCTTGGCAAGAAGCGCGGCTGAATGGGAATCGGACATCGACTCACTCCTCCATGGCTCAGGGGGGTGTGAGTAAATCACGCTTCCAGGGCGCTGTCTCGCCCGATTCGCGCGGGGTGCGGCAACCTGTGCCCGATCGGCCTTGAGCGGCGCGGGCCGAGGCCCTAACGCGCGACGTTCGGGGCAAGCGAGGCGGGGCGTGATGGAAGAGGCCGAGATCATCGGGCGGGTGGGCCTGCTTCGTCAGGAGCATCGCGATCTCGATGCGGCGATCGACGCGCTGATCTTCGCGCCCGCTGCCGATCAGCTCCAGATCGCCCGTCTCAAGAAGCGCAAGCTCGCGCTCAGGGACGAGATCGCGCACCTCGAGGATCAGCTCATCCCCGACATCATCGCCTAAGAGGCTGCGGACGTAAAACGCCCCCGCCACGCAAGGTGAGGCGGGGGCGTCGATCCTCGCGCTGGGCGAGGGGGAGGGCGGTCAGGCCGCCTGGCGGTCGTTGACGGCTTCCAGCGTCGGCTGCTGGCCGTCGATCGCGATGTTGCGCGGCTTCTTATGCTCGGGCACCTCGCGCACCAACTCGATGTTGAGCAGGCCGTCGGCATAGGCCGCGCCGGTCACGCGGATCGTGTCGGCGAGCTGGAAGCGGCGCTCGAACGCGCGCTTGGCGATGCCGCGATGCAGGAATTCGCGGCCCGGTTCGCCATCCCTGGCCTCGACGGCGCGGCCGGTGACGATCAGGACATTGTCCTGCGCGGTCAGCTCCAGCTCGTCGCGGGTGAAGCCCGCGGTCGCCATCGCGATGCGATAGCTGTCCTCGCCGACCTTCTCGATATTGTACGGCGGATAGCTGTCACCCTCGCCGCGCGTCGCGAGATCGACGAGGCGGTTGATATTTTCGAAACCGATCGAGCTGCGGAGCAGCGGGGCAAAATCGAACGTGCGCATAAAATCTCCAATCCTTTTCACAAGCAATTGAATCCGGCCTGCGGGATACCCGCCAGACCTGCCGTTCCGCCCCGGATGGCGACGGTTCGACGATGCCGAGATAGGATCGGAAAAGGCGCGTTCAAGCCTCGCCGGCCGGCTTCCGCGTTCGGCGGCGGCGATCGGGCGGTCAGGCAACTGCCTGCTGCTCGCGATAAAAACCGACTGGGCTTTCGGTGTGCGCCGGCCCGTCCTACATCGCGCGGCTCGTATCGCTCGCCCGAGGATTTCCCGATGCCCCAATATGATGTCGACCTTTTCGTGATCGGCGCGGGATCGGGCGGGGTACGTGCCAGCCGGGTGGCGGCGGCGCACGGCGCCAAGGTTGCGGTGGCCGAGGAATATCGCGTCGGCGGCACCTGCGTGATCCGCGGCTGCGTGCCGAAGAAACTGCTCGTCTACGGCGCGCATTTCGCCGAGGATCTCGCCGACGCCCGCCGCTTCGGCTGGAACGTCCCCGATTGCGGTTTCGATTGGACGGTGCTGCGCGACAACGTCCTCGAAGAGGTCAAGCGCATCGAAGGCGTCTATGGCGAGACGCTCGCCAACAACAAGGTCGAATTGATTAAGGAACGCGCGATCGTCACCGGCCCGCACGGCGTCAGGCTCGCCGGCGGGCGCGAGGTCACCGCGAAATATATCCTCATCGCCACCGGTGCGACGCCCGACGTTCCCGAATGCCCCGGCCATGAGCATGGATTCACTTCGAACGAGGCGTTCGACTTGGACGAGGTGCCGAGGCGGATCGTCATCGCCGGCGCGGGCTATATCGCCAATGAATTCGCGGGCATCTTCCACCAGTTCGGCAGCCACGTCACGCTCGTCAACCGCACCGACGTCATCCTGCGCGGCTATGACGAGCAGATCCGCGATCGCTTGCTCCAGATCGCAACGATGAAGGGCATCACCTTCAAATTCCACGCCGCTTTCGAAAAGGTCGAGAAGCAGGACGATGGCTCGCTGCTCGTCCATGTCAGCGGCGGGCATGAGCCGATCGCCTGCGACGCGCTGATGTTCGCCACCGGCCGCCGCCCGCTCACCGCCGGCCTAGGCCTCGAAAGCGCCGGCATCACGCTCGACGATCGCGGCGCCATCCCGGTCGACGAAGACAGCAAGACGGGCTGCGACAGCATCTACGCGGTCGGCGACGTCACCAATCGCGTCCAACTCACCCCCGTTGCGATCCGTGAAGGCCAGGCGTTCGCCGACACGCTCTTCGGCAACAAGCCGCACCGCGTGAATTATGATTGCATCCCGAGCGCGGTGTTCAGCCATCCGCCGCTCGCGGGCGTCGGCCTTACCGAAGCGCAGGCGAAGAATAAGTTCGGTTCGGTAAGAACTTACACGTCGGACTTCAGGGCGATGAAGAATGTCCTGGCGGGTCGCCACGAACGCTCGCTCTACAAATTGGTCGTGCATTCGGAAACAGATGTCGTCCTCGGAATCCACATGATCGGCCCCGATGCCCCCGAAATCCTCCAGGCCGCCGCCATCGCGGTCAAGGCCGGCCTCACCAAGCAGGATTTCGACGATACCGTCGCGCTTCACCCCAGCATGGCCGAAGAGCTCGTGCTCATGCGCTGAACGGAGGAGCCCGTTTCGCGGATCATTCCAACCGCTGCGGCATTTACCCCGCTCCTGACGAAGCGGAGGAAGCGATGGCGCGATTCGGATACAAGCTCATGACCGAGGAGCATGCTCCGAAGGCGCTTGTCGAAAACAGCGTGCGCGCCGAGGCCGCGGGCTTCGATTTCCTTTCCATCTCCGATCATTTCCACCCCTGGCTGCAATCGCAGGGCCATGCTCCCTTCGCCTGGAGCGTGCTCGGCGCGATCGCGCAGGCGACCTCCAGCATCGCCATAGCCACGGGCCTGACCTGCCCGATCATCCGCTATCATCCCGCGATCATCGCCCAGGCCGCCGCGACGATCGCCCTGCTCAGCGACGATCGCTTCACGCTCGCGGTCGGCGCGGGCGAGCGGCTCAACGAGCATGTCACCGGCGCGCGCTGGCCGTCGATTCCCGAGCGCCACGAAATGCTCGGCGAGGCGATCGACATCATCCGTCTGCTTTGGAGCGGCGGTGTCCATACCCATCCGGGCCGGCATTATGTCCTCGATCATGCGCAGCTCTATGACGTGCCCGATCGGCCGATCCCGTTGATCGTGGGCGTCAGCGGGCCGAAATCGGTCGAGCTCGCGGTGGAGAAGGCCGACGGCATCATGGCGACCGAGCCGAAGCCTGATCTCGTGAGCGGTTTCCGCGACGGGAAGGGGCAGGGGCCCGCTTATGCCGAGGCGGTGCTCGCCTTCGCCGCGACCGAGGAGGAAGGGCTGAAGATCGCCCATGATCGCTTCCGCTTTTCCGCGCTCGGCTGGGCGGTCAACAGCGAGCTTCCGACGGTCGCGGGCTTCGAAGCCGCGACCGCCTATGTCAAACCTGAGGATTTGGCGGAATCGGTCGCCGCCGGCCCCGATGTCGAAAAGCATGTCGCGGCGGTGAAGAAATATCTCGACGCGGGCTTCGATCACATCGTGCTGACCTGCCCGGGAGAGGATCAGGCCAGCTTTCTCGCCTTCTTCGAAAAGGAGCTGAAGCCCGAGCTCGCGAAACTGGCCTGATTTGCCAACGAAAAGGGCGCCGACGGCCGAGCCGCGGCGCCCTATATATCGCTACCGATCAGCCGAAGCTGACGTTGGTCCGCGTGCGCTTGCGAAGCGCCCCGCCGAGCAGGCCGAAGCCTGCGACCATCATCGCCCAGCTCGCCGGCTCGGGAACCGAAGGCGCCTCGAGCGCGCTCACCGTGAGCGTGCCGAGGGCGCGAGCGTCCGAGTCGCCGTTGCTGCCGTAAAGCGTGAAGCCGTAGGACTGGCCCGCGACGAGATCGAGCGTCACCGTGCCGGTATAATCGAAGCCGCCCGACGGCGACGAGCAGCAATTGGCAGGTCCGGTGTTGTAGAGCGTCTGAACGTCGGCGCCGGAAAAAGCCGAAAGCTCGGCGCGCACGTTGAAATAAGCGTAGAAACCGCTGCTGTCGTAGCTGAACGTCTGCGTGCCCGTGCTGTCCGCGATGCCGGACAGCGTCCACGTCAGCCCCGAATAGACGCCGCTGCCGGCATAGCTGTAATCGAACGTCGTGGTGGCCGCGTCGGGATAGGTGGTGGTCACTGTCCCGGGGCCGCTGCCGATCAAGGGCGCGGCATTGACGGCGGTGGAAGCGATCGCCAACGCGCACGCCCCGGCAAGCAAGCCAAGCTTTTTCATGGATTTCCCCCTTCGTGGCGGAAGACCCCCGTCTCCGCGCTTCCAGGAAAGTGCCCGAAACGGGCCTTAGCGTCAATTAACTATTTTGACCTTGCCAATGTGTCGCATGCCCGTCGTACCGGGCGGGATCACTTGCCCCGGTTCTTGCGATGCTCGGCCATGTCGAGCACCGTATTGTCGCCCTCGGGAAGCAGCCCCAGCCGCCGCGCGATCTCCTGATAGGCCTCGACCTCGCCGCCCAGATCCTGGCGGAAGCGATCCTTGTCGAGCTTTTCGTTGGTCGTCATGTCCCACAGGCGGCAGCCGTCGGGGCTGATCTCGTCGGCCAGGATGATCCGGCTGAAATCATTCTCCCAGATCCGCCCGAATTCCAGCTTGAAATCCACCAGCCGCACCCCGACGCCCGCGAACAGCCCGCTCATGAAATCGTTGACGCGAATCGCCATGTCGGAAATGTCGTGCATCTCCTCCTGGCTCGCCCAGCCGAAGCAGGCGATATGCTCCTCGCTGACCAATGGATCGCCGAGCGCGTCATCCTTGTAATAATATTCGATGATCGTGCGGGGAAGCTGATAGCCTTCCTCGAGGCCGAGCCGCTTGGCGAGCGATCCCGCCGCGACGTTGCGGATCACTACCTCGATCGGCACGATTTCGACCTGGCGGATCAATTGCTCGCGCATGTTGAGGCGGCGGATGAAGTGCGTCGGCACGCCGATATTGCCGAGCAATGTGAAGACATGCTCGCTGATGCGGTTGTTGAGCACGCCCTTGCCGCTGATCGTGCCCTTCTTCTGCGCGTTGAACGCGGTGGCGTCGTCCTTGAAATATTGGATCAGCGTGCCCGGCTCCGGACCCTCGTAGAGGATCTTGGCCTTGCCTTCGTAGATCTGGCGGCGGCGGGTCATCGCGCTCTCCGGAACTTGCCCAAGCGGCAGAAAAGAGAAAAACCCCGGCGCGCGAGCACGATGGCGGGCGCGTTCGGGGCGTAGGCGAAGGCCTATACGGGATCGCCCGCGCCTCCGCAACGCGCGTCGGGCGGCAGGCCCGCCGCCCGCCGGATTTACGGGCAAATCGCGGGCGAGGCTCAGGCGGCCGCCATCGCTTTCTCGAGATTCTGCACGATCGCCTCGAAGAATTGCTCGGTGGTCATCCATGCCTGATCGGGGCCGATCAGGATCGCGAGATCCTTGGTCATCTTGCCCTCCTCCACCGTCTGGATGCACACGCGCTCCAGCGTCTCGGCGAAGCGGGTCACCTCGGGCGTATCGTCGAACTTGCCGCGAAACTTGAGCCCGCCCGTCCAGGCGAAGATCGAGGCGATCGGATTGGTCGAGGTCTGCTTGCCCTGCTGGTGCATGCGATAGTGGCGGGTGACGGTGCCGTGCGCCGCCTCGGCCTCGATCGTATTGCCGTCGGGCGTCATCAGCACCGACGTCATCAGACCCAGCGAGCCGAAGCCCTGCGCGACCTGATCGGATTGGACGTCGCCGTCGTAATTCTTGCACGCCCAGACGAACTTGCCGCTCCACTTGAGCGCGCTAGCCACCATGTCGTCGATCAGGCGATGCTCGTAGACGATGCCCGCTTCGGCGAACTTGTCCTTGAATTCGCTGTCGAAAACCTCCTGGAACAGATCCTTGAAGCGGCCGTCATAGGCTTTCAGGATCGTATTCTTGGTCGAAAGATAGAGCGGCCATTTGCGATCGAGCGCATAGTTCATGCTGGCGCGGCCGAAGTCGCGGATCGAATCGTCGAGATTGTACATTCCCATCGCGACGCCGGCCGAGGGGAAATCGAACACTTCCTTCTCGATCTTCTGGCCGTCCTTGCCCTCCCAGATCATGCGCAGCTTGCCGGGGGCGGGGACGAGGAAGTCGGTCGCGCGATATTGATCGCCATAAGCGTGACGCCCGACGACGATCGGATCGGTCCAGCCGGGAATCAGCCGCGGTACGTTCTTGATGACGATCGGCTCGCGGAAGATCGTGCCGCCCAGGATGTTGCGGATCGTGCCGTTGGGCGATTTCCACATGCTCTTGAGGCCGAATTCCTCGACGCGCGCCTCATCGGGCGTGATCGTCGCGCACTTCACGCCGACACCGTACTGCTGGATCGCCCTGGCGCTGTCGATCGTGATCTGATCGTCGGTCTCGTCGCGCTTCTCGACCGAAAGATCGTAATATTTCAGGTCGATATCGAGATAGGGGAGGATCAGGCGCTCGCGGATCCATTGCCAGATGATTCGCGTCATCTCGTCCCCGTCGAGCTCCACGACCGGGGTCTTCACCTTGATCTTCGCCATGCGACACGCTTTCCGATTGATGGGTTTGCGGCCTCCTAGGGCGCGGGCCGGCGCGATTCAACCGCGACCATGCCGACAATGCACGTTGCTCAACCCGGACGCCTGCTCGTACAAGGTGGCGCATGAGCTCGCTCGAGACGCGCCCCGATACGACCCCGAGCGCCCAGTGGCGCTGGCCCTCGGTCCACCCGGAGGGGCGCAAGTTCGCGCTGATCTCGGCGGGGATCACCGCGCTGATGTTCCTCGTCGTCTCGCATGTCCTCGGCTGGCTGATGATCGGCGTCACGATCTGGGTGGCGGCCTTCTTCCGCGATCCGGTCCGCGCGGTGCCGCAGGGAAAGGGGCTGATCGTCGCCCCCGCCGACGGGCTGATCACGATGATTCAGCAAGTGGCGCCGCCGCGCGAACTGGTCGGCGAAGACGCGCTGGGGACCGAGCCTTTAATCCGCGTGTCGATCTTCATGTCGGTGTTCGACGTCCATATCAACCGCGCGCCGATCGCGGGCACCATTTCGCGCGTCGTCTACATTTCGGGCAAGTTCGTGAATGCCAGCCTCGACAAGGCGAGCGAGGAGAATGAGCGCCAGCATCTGCTCGTCGAGGGTACGGACGGCACGCGCGTCGGCTTCACGCAGATCGCCGGCCTCGTCGCGCGGCGCATCCTGCCCTTCGTCAAGCCCGGCGATATCGTCGCGGCGGGGCAGCGCATCGGCCTGATCCGCTTCGGCAGCCGCGTCGACGTCTATCTGCCCGCGGGCGCCGCGCCCCGGGTTGCGCTCGGCCAGCGTTCGATCGCCGGGGAGACGATCCTCGCCCGGCTCGGCGACGGCGAGGCGGCGCGCGGGTTGCCGCTATGAGCTACGCGCCGAAAGCCTCCGTGCGCTGCCTGTGAACCGCCCGATCCGCGTGCGGCGCGAGCTGTCGCTGCGCACCATTCCGCCCAATGCGATCACCGTGCTCGCGCTTTGCTTCGGGCTGACCGGCGTGCGCTTCGCGATCACCGGCGAGTGGGAGAAAGCGGTCGGCGCGATCATCGTCGCGGGTATCCTCGATGGTCTCGACGGCCGCATCGCGCGAATGCTCAAGGGCGACAGCCGCTTCGGCGCCGAACTCGATTCGCTGTCGGACGTCATCGCCTTCGGCGTCTCGCCCGCGATCATCCTCTTCCTGTGGTCGCTCTCCTTCGTCCCCAAATATGGCTGGGTGATAGCCCTCACCCATGCGGTCTGCTGCGCGCTCCGCCTCGCGCGCTTCAATTCCCAGATCGATGCCGGCAATCCGATGAAGACGGCAGGCTATCTCACCGGCGCCCCCGCACCCGCCGGCGCGGCGCTGGCGCTGCTTCCCGTCATTCTCTGGCTCGCAACCGGCCTCGATGTTTTCCAGCGGACCTATATCGTGGCACCTTGGACGATCATCGGCGCGCTGCTGATGATTTCCGATCTGCCCACCTACGGCTGGACTTCGTTCAGGCTGCGCAAGGGCTGGCGGCAATCGGCGCTGTTGCTGATCGCCCTGATCGGCACCGCGGTAATCACCGCGCCCTGGGCGACCTTGAGCATTCTCGTCATTCTCTACGCGGCGGCGATCCCCTTCGCCTCGCGAGGCTACGCCCGGGTCAGGCGGCACGCCTCAGCGGCGCAACCTCTATCCTGACGAAGGTCGCGCGCCGCGCGCTGGTCATGCGGAAGCGAGGCGGCAGCGGCGCGTCGGCCGGAAGCGTATGGCCAAGGCCGAGTGCTGCGCGCACCGCATCCCAATCCTGGATCAAAACCAGACCGATCAGGGCGATCGCGCCGATGGCGATCGCGGCGAAAAGCAGGGTAATAAAGGCTTGCAGCATATGGGTTACTCCTGTTCGTGGCGCCTTCCACGAACGAAAGGCAAACCGACCCGATCGGCTCCGGTTCCACTTGTTCACCATATGTTCCTACATGTCAAGCTTGAATTTCACGAGACTCTGATTTAGAGGCCGCGCCATTCCACATGCGGGGCATCCATACCGGTGCCGCTCGGGGCGTGCCCCAGGCGGTTCCTGCCCCGCAGAGGTTCAACCGGGTTAGGAGAAAACATCATGGCGGCACCGTCCGTTTCCATGCAGGCGCTGCTCGACGCGGGCGCGCATTTCGGTCACCAGACGCATCGCTGGAATCCCAAGATGAAGCCGTACATCTTCGGCGACCGCAACGGCATCCACATCATCGATCTGTCGCAGACCGTGCCCCTGATGGCGCGCGCGCTCGATTTCATCTCGTCCACGGTCGGCGCGGGCGGCAAGGTGCTGTTCGTCGGCACCAAGCGCCAGGCGCAGGATCCGATCGCCGATGCCGCGCGCGCCTCAGGCCAGCATTTCGTCAACCACCGCTGGCTGGGCGGCATGCTCACCAACTGGAAGACGATCTCGGGCTCGATCAAGCGGTTCAAGAGCCTCGAGGAGCAGCTCTCGGGCGACACGCACGGCCTCACCAAGAAGGAGGTGCTCCAGCTCACCCGCGAGCGCGACAAGCTGGAGCAGTCGCTCGGCGGCATCCGCGACATGGGCGGCGTCCCCGACATCATGTTCGTGATCGACGCGGGCAAGGAAGAGCTGGCGATCAAGGAGGCCAACACGCTCGGCATCCCCGTCGTCGCGGTGCTTGATACCAACGTCAGCCCCGATGGGATCGCCTTCCCGATCCCGGCGAACGACGACGCCAGTCGCGCGATCCGCCTCTATTGCGATGCGGTCGCCACCGCCGCCACGCGCGGCAACGCGCAGGTCCGTCGCGACAGCGGCGAGGATGTCGGCGCCGCCGAGGCCCCGCCCGTCGAGGAAGCGCTGGCGTAATCCACGGAGACCGTTCGTCCCGAGCGAAGTCGAGGGACGTTCCGGCTGTCATCGACGTGTCTCGACTTCGCTCGACACGAACGGGGAGGAGAAAGCGGTGCTTTCTCCGCACCGGCTATAACGAAAGGATCGACTTATGGCGGAGATCACCGCTGCTGCCGTGAAGGACCTGCGCGAGCGCTCGGGCGCCGGCATGATGGATTGCAAGAAGGCGCTGACCGAGACCGGCGGCGACATGGAAGCCGCGATCGACTGGCTGCGCACCAAGGGCCTCGCCACCGCCGCCAAGAAGAGCGGCCGCACCGCGTCCGAGGGACTCGTCGGCGTTGCGGTCGAGGGCAAGGCGGGTGCCGCGGTCGAGGTCAACAGCGAGACCGATTTCGTCGCCAAGAACGAGCAGTTCCAGGATTTCGTCAGCACCGTCTCTAAGATCGCGCTGACCACCGGCGACAGCATCGAGGCGCTGGCGTCGGCCGCTTATCCGGGCGGCGGCACCGTCCAGGAGAAGCTCACCGCCAACATCGCGACGATCGGCGAGAACCAGCAGCTCCGCCGCGCGCGGGTCGTGCGCGTTAACGAGGGCGCGGTCGTGCCCTATGTCCACAATGCGGCGGCCGCCGGCATCGGCAAGATCGGCGTGCTCGTCGCGCTCGAAGGCTCGGCGCCGGTCGCCAGCATCGAGGCGCTGGGCAAGCAGCTCGCGATGCACATCGCCGCCGCCAACCCGCTGGCGCTGCACGAGGAGGGCCTCGACGAGGCTCTGGTCGAGCGCGAGCGCGCGATCGCGATGGAGAAGGCGGCCGGATCGGGCAAGCCGCAGAACATCATCGAGAAGATGGTCGAAGGCGCGATCGCCAAGTTCCGCAAGGAAAACGCGCTGACCTCGCAGCTCTTCGTGATGGATAACAAGACCAAGATCGCCGACGTGATCGCCGCCGCCGCCAAGGAGGCGGGAGGCTCGATCGCGCTCGTCGATTATGTCCGCTTCCAGCTCGGCGAGGGCATCGAGAAGGAGACGTCGGACTTCGCCGCCGAGGTCGCCGCCGCCTCGGGCGTGCCGCAGCCCGTCGCCTGAAAAGACTCCGCCCGTCCGGCATCGTCGGAAGGGTTTTCTTGAGCGGCGCGCGCCTCTAAGGTGCGCGCCGTTTCCATGAGGATCGGACCTTTCGCCGCATGCCGCAGCCGCCGTTCAAACGCATCCTGCTGAAGCTGTCCGGCGAGGTGCTGATGGGCGAGGGGGGCCTGTCGATCGATCCGGCGGTGACCGCGCGCGTCGCCGACGAGATCGCGCACGCCAAGGGCATGGGCTTCGATCTCTGCATCGTCGTCGGCGGCGGCAACATCTTTCGCGGCATGGCGGGTGCCGCGCGCGGCATGGAGCGCGCGACCGGCGACTATATGGGCATGCTCGCCACGATCATGAACGCGCTCGCGGTGCAGAATGCGCTGGAGCAGATCGGGGTCGAGACGCGCGTCCAGTCCGCGATCAGCATGCCTTCGATCGCCGAGCCCTTCATCCGCCGCCGCGCGATGCGCCATCTCGAGAAAGGCCGGGTGGTGATCTTCGCTGCCGGCGTCGGCAGTCCTTTCTTCACCACCGATACCGGCGCCGCGCTCCGGGCGGCAGAAATGAACTGCGATGCCTTGTTCAAGGGCACCTCGGTCGATGGCGTCTACGATGCCGATCCCAAGCTTGTGCCGGGCGCAAAGCGCTACGAAACGGTCACTTTCAGCAAGGTGCTGTCGGACAATCTGCGCGTGATGGATGCCAGCGCGGTGGCCTTGTGCCGCGACAACAATATTCCGATCGTCGTGTTCAACATCCGCGAGCAAGGCAATCTCGCGCAGGTGCTTGCCGGGTCCGGCACCGCGACGATCGTGCAGAACGAGGGAGAGTAAGTCATGGCCGCCTACAGCAAGGCCGATCTTGAACGCCGCATGGCGGGTGCGCTGGATGCGCTGAAGCACGACCTCCAGGGCCTGCGCACGGGCCGCGCCTCGACGTCGCTGCTCGATACGATCACCTGCGAAGTCTATGGCAGCCATATGCCGCTCAACCAGGTCGCGACCGTTACCACCCCCGATTCGCGGATGCTCGCGGTGCAGGTGTGGGACAAGTCCAACGTCGGCGTCGTCGACAAGGCGATCCGTTCGGCGGGACTGGGGCTCAACCCGATCGTCGACGGCCAGAACCTCCGCATCCCGATCCCCGATCTGACCGAGGAGCGCCGCAAGGAGCTCGCCAAGCTCGCCGGCCAATATTCGGAGAAGGCCAAGATCGCGGTGCGCAACGTCCGCCGCGATGGCATGGACGCGCTCAAGACCGACGAGAAGAAGGGCGAGCTCAGCGAGGACGAGCGCAAGCGGCTCGAGACCGAGGTGCAGAAGCTCACCGACGCGATCGTCGCCGATCTCGATGCCGCCGCCGCCGCCAAGGAGAAGGAAATCCTCGGCAGGTGACCGGCTCCGCCGCCAGCCAGGCGCCGGCCTCCAGCGGGGGTGGCGGCACGCCCGCGCGCCACGTCGCGATCATCATGGACGGCAATGGCCGCTGGGCGAAAAAGCGCTTCCTGCCGCGCCTCGCCGGGCATCGCCAGGGCATGGAGGCGGTGCGCCGCACGATCACCGCGGCGGGCGAGCTCGGGCTGGAGGCGCTGACGCTCTACGCTTTCTCCTCGGAGAATTGGCGGCGCCCGGCGGGCGAGGTTGCGGACCTGATGGGGCTGCTGCGCCACTATCTCCGCCGCGAGATCGATGCGCTCGATCGCAACAACGTCCGGCTCCGCCTGATCGGCGAATGGCGGCGCTTCGAGCCCGATCTGGTCGAGCAGCTCGACGCCGCGTGCCGGCGGCTGGAGAGGAACGACGGACTGACCGTCGCGCTTGCGCTCAATTATGGCGGGCAGGACGAGCTGGTCCGCGCCGCGCGCGCGCTGGCCGAGGAGGCGAAGGCGGGCGGGCTCGATCCGGCGGCGATCGATGCGCAGGCGATCGAGGATCGGCTCGATACCAAGGGCCTGCCGCCGCTCGATCTGCTGATCCGCACGTCGGGCGAGACGCGGCTGTCCAACTTCCTGCTTTGGCAGGCGGCCTACGCCGAGCTGCTGTTCACCGACACGCTCTGGCCTGATTTCGATCGCGCCGCGCTGGAACGGGCGCTCGAATGTTTCGGGCGGCGCGAGCGCCGGTTCGGCGGGCTGTGACGCCGCGATGATGAACGATCTCAAGCTGCGCACCCTCGTCGGCGCCGGACTCGCCGTGGTGGCGATCGCGGCGCTGGCGATCGGCGGCATCGCCTGGTGGGCGCTGCTCGCGCTGATCGGCCTCGGCATGATCGTCGAATGGTGCGGGCTCGCCGGCGCCACCCGCCCCCGCCTCGTCGTCGCGCTGGCCGGAATGGTGGTGGGCCTGGCGCTGGCCTGCCCGTTGTTATGGGGGGCCGATCGATCGACGGTTGCGGCCTTCGTCGGGCTGGCGCTGCTCGTCGGCCTGCTCACCAACAACGGCCGGATCGGGACGGGGCTCTGCTATGCCGGATTCCCCGTCGCCGCTTTGCTGTTCCTGCGCGATGGCCCGCATGGCTTCGCGGTCGCGCTGTGGACATTGCTGATCGTCTGGGCGACCGATATCGGCGCCTATTTCGCCGGCCGGCTGATCGGTGGCCCGCTGCTTGCCCCCAGGCTCAGCCCCGGGAAGACATGGGCGGGGCTTGGCGGCGGCATGGCGGCGGCGCTGCTGGTCGGCGCGCTGGTGGCGTTCGCCGCGCGGCTGGCACCCGGCTATTACTGGCTCGGCGCGCCGATGGCGCTGCTCGCGCAGGCGGGAGACCTCTACGAAAGCGCGCTCAAGCGGCGCGCCGGGGTCAAGGATTCGGGACGGCTGCTGCCCGGACATGGCGGGCTGCTCGACCGGCTCGACGGGCTGGTGCCGGTGGCGGTGGCGGTGGGCGCGCTGGTCGCCAACAACAGCCTGGCGGGATGAGCGTGCGCAGCATCACCATTCTCGGCGCGACGGGCTCGATCGGCACCTCGACGCTCGATCTCGTCGAGCGCGCACCCGATCGCTTCAGCATCCATGCGCTTACCGCGCAGCGGGACGTGGCGGGCCTCGCCGCCGTGGCGCGCCGCACGCGTGCCAGGCGCGCGGTGATCGGCGATCCGGCGCTCTATTCGGAGTTGAGCGAGGCGCTCGCGGGGAGCGGCACGATCGTCGCCGCCGGCGCGCAAGCGATCACCGATGCCGCCGCCGAGGGCGCGGACTGGACGATGGCGGCGATCGTCGGCACCGCGGGTCTCAAGCCGGTGATGGCCGCGCTCGCCGGCGGGCGGACGGTGGCGCTCGCCAACAAGGAATCGCTGGTCTCGGCGGGCAGCCTGATGACTCGTGCCGCCAGCGATCTCGGCGCCACCCTGCTGCCCGTCGATTCCGAACATAATGCGGTATTCCAATGCTTTCCGCATGGCTCTGCCGAGCGGGTACGAAAGATCATCCTCACCGCCAGCGGCGGCCCGTTCCGCACGATGCCCGCCGACCGGATGGCGGCGATCACCCCGGCCCAGGCGGTCAAGCATCCCAATTGGTCGATGGGCGCCAAGATCTCGGTCGATTCGGCGACGCTGATGAACAAGGGGCTCGAACTGATCGAAGCCTTTCACCTCTTCCCCGTCGGCGCCGACAAGCTCGACGTGCTGGTCCACCCGCAATCGGTCGTCCACAGCATGGTCGAATATGTCGACGGCTCGGTGCTTGCCCAGCTCGGCACGCCCGATATGCGCACCCCGATCGCGCACACGCTCGCCTGGCCCGAACGGATGGAGACGCCGTGCGCGCGGCTCGATCTCGCCCAGGTCGGCCGGCTCGATTTCGAAGCGCCCGATTTCGATCGCTTCCCGGCGCTTGGGCTCGCGCTAGCAGCGCTGCGCGAGGGGGGGGCGACGCCCGCCGTGCTCAACGCCGCCAACGAAGTCGTCGTCGCCGCCTTCCTCGAAGGCCGCACGCGCTTTCTCGACATTCCCTTAATCGTCGCGAAAGTCGTCGAACGCTATCGTCCGTCTGCGCCCGCCACGATCGACGACGTGCTGGTGATCGATGGCGAGGCGCGGATTTTCGCCCGCGAGATTTTGGAGACTGTGGCGGCATGATCCTTCTGGCGATCTTCGGCTTCCTGATCGTGATCGGGCCGCTCGTGTTCCTCCACGAGCTCGGCCATTATGCGGTGGGCCGCCTGTTCGGGATCAAGGCCGAGACTTTCTCGATCGGCATGGGCCGCGAGCTGACCGGCTGGACCGATCGGCGCGGCACGCGCTGGAAGCTCTCGATGCTGCCGATCGGCGGCTATGTGAAATTCGCCGGCGACATGGGGCCTGGCGGACGCAGCGATCCCGCCTGGCTGCGCCTGCCGCCCGCGGAACGCGCGGTGACGTTCCAGGCCAAGCCTTTGTGGCAGCGCTTCCTCGTCGTCGTGGCGGGGCCGGTCACCAACCTCCTGCTCGCGATCGCGATCTTCGCGGGTTTCTTCGCGGCGTTCGGCGTGCCGCGCACACCCGCGGTGATCCAGGCGATCCTGCCGCATTCGGCCGCCGAGAAAGCGGGGCTGCGCATCGGCGATCGCGTGACGCGGATCGCCGATCGCGGGATCGATCGCTTCGAGGATATCAGCCACGTCGTCGCCTTCCGCCCCGGCCAGGCGCTGACCGTCGAGGTGATGCGCGGCGGCCGGCTGTTGACGCTGGCGGTGGTGGCGGGCACCGATACGCAGACCGATCGCTTCGGCAACGTCATCAAGCGCGGGCTGCTCGGCGTCATCCCCGGCCCACAGGAGATCGTGCGCGCCGGCCCGATCGAGGTGGTGCGCGCGGCGGTCGATCATACCTTCGGGATCATCCGCACGATGGTCGACGTGATCGGGCAGATCGTCAGCGGGCGGCGTTCGGCGAGCGAGCTCGGCGGGCCGATCCAGATCGCGCGCTTCTCCGGCGAACAGGTTTCGATGGGGCCGCTGCCGCTGATCGAATTCATGGCGATGATTTCGATTAATCTCGGCTTCATCAACCTTTTGCCAATCCCGATGCTGGATGGCGGGCACCTCTTCTTTTACCTGTTCGAGGGCATCGGGCGGCGGCCGCTGCCCGAGCGCGTGCAGGAATGGGCGTTCCGCTCCGGGCTCGCCGTGCTGCTCGCCTTCATGGTCTTCGTGACGTTCAACGATCTCGGCTCGCTCGGTCTCTGGCAAAAGCTTGCCGGCTTGATCGGTTGATCGGGATGGGGCAGGGCGGCACCGCCGGATCGGGGCCCCGGCGCATATTATTTTTAAAGGCTGACGGGTGATCTCTTCGTACAGGACCGGCGGATGCCGCAGCGGGCAGCGCATCGTATCGATGCTGCTGATCG
>NZ_CAHJXD010000082.1 GCF_903644055.1 Sphingomonas bacterium
GCGATAGGTGGCGGCCCGCATCGCCAGGCTGGCGCCGCTCGTCCAGTGATGCGTCGGATGCGCT
The DNA here is from genome assembly GCF_903644055.1 of Sphingomonas bacterium. Taxonomy (GTDB): domain Bacteria; phylum Pseudomonadota; class Alphaproteobacteria; order Sphingomonadales; family Sphingomonadaceae; genus Sphingomonas_I. Next base: position 65 of record NZ_CAHJXD010000082.1, read on the forward strand.
TCCCACGGCACCGGATCGATCGCGCGCCGCATCGCATGGAGGCGGTGGTAATAAGCCTCGATCCGATCCTGGCGATCGGAGGCCGGTCCCGACGCGCGCACCACCCTTCCCGCGACCAGTTCGACCGCCGACAAAGCGGCAAGGTTGCGGGCGATCCAGTCCGGCGCGGGCTCGCCGTCCGCGTCCGTCGTCAGCAATATGCCATTCGGCGCGACGGCCTCAGCGAGCGCCATCGCGCGGGAGCGCGCGCGCCCGGCGTTGGGCGGTCCCCCGCGATCGCAGCCTTCGGTGCGGATCGTGTAGGGAAGGCCGGGGCGCAGGGATGCCGCGATCGCCTCGCTGCCATCGACGCAATTATCGAAGAACAGGCAGAGCGTGAACGGCGGCGCATCGACCTGACCGGCCAGAGCGGACAGCAGAGGCGGCAGGCGAACGGCTTCGTTGCGGACCGGGACTGCGATGGCGACCGCATCGCGATTGCTTAGCTGCATGGGATCTCGGCGCTCTTGCCGCCCTCTGGAGCGGTGGGGCGGTTGCAACCTAAAATGGACGTGATCTCAGGAGATCGACTTCGATCTGGTGGCGGAGCCCGCCCCCGCGATAAGCGGGGGCGGCGCATTTCACTTTTCGGGATGGCCGGTGCCGGGCTCGGTCGTCTTCGGCGCCTTGCCGTCCTCGACACGGCCCTCGTTGCGCAGGTCGCGCCCTTCCTGGGCCTTTTCCTTGCTTGCTGCCGACTTGCCATGCTCGGCGGCTTCTTCCTCGAGGAATCCGGCCGCTTCCTTGATTTCGCCCTTGATGCTCATCGCTTGCTCCTTATCGGCATGTGCCACCGTGCGTCGTGACGCCAAGCAAATCGCGCTGCTTGCGTTTTTGCTCCCTGCCTCCGCAAATTAAGTGGCGGTATTGATTTGGGATAAGTTTCGCTGGCGCGCCAGTTCGGCGGCATACGCGCTGTCGGCGCGGCGCGCATTTCCGTCCTCCGTGGTGTGCAGCAGGCCGTTGGGGCACGGCCGCTCGTCATCCCATCCGGGATGATCGAGGATAGGATAGAGGCACAGGCCCTCGACCGGCACACCCAGCCGCCGCGCCTCCCGGACCTCGCCCGCGACATGCGCCAGCCAGGCGGGGCGCTCGTCGCCCTCGATCCCCGTTTCGGCGACGAAGATGGGGCGGCCATAGCGGGCGTAGGTCTCCGCCAGCATCCGGTGAAACGGCTTGTGCAGCGGGTGGGCGCGATCGATCGTCGGGCCGCCATGGATCCACTGGTTGTTGTGATAATAATTGACCCCGACGATATCGAGCAGATCGGAGCGGCCGCCGATCTGCGGCCAGATGCGGCCGGCGATCAGGTCCCAGCCCTGGAACTGCGCCTGACGATGCCCTTCGGCGTGCGGCGCGTCCCACGGCCGGGCGGGATCGGTGACGACGTTGATGACGGGATCGACATGCGCGAAGCGCGCGGCGGGATCCTCCGCGCGGATCGCCGCCATCGCGGCGATCGCGGCGCGCGCGAGCTGCACCTTCAGCTCGAAGCCCCGGCCGCGCGCGAAGGGGTTGAGGTAAGCGGCGTCGCCCCCGCCCCACGCCAGGAACGAGATTTCGTTGACCGGGCAGTAGAAGCGGGTGCCCGGCGTCTGCGCGCGGATCACGCGCGCCGCTTCGGCGGCAAAGCGCGCGAAGCGCGGAACGAACGCCGGGCTCCACACGTCGATATCGTCGGGCCAGCCGTAATGGAGCAGGTCCCAGATCACCTGGGCGCCGGCCGCCGCCGCGCCGGCGAGCTGGGCGGTCAGGCTGGACCAGTCGTAACGGCCAGGCGCCTGCTCGATCAGGTGCCAGCGGATCCCGTCGCGCACCGTGAGGATGCCGTGCGCGCCGAGCGTGCGATAATCGGCTTCGGCCAGTTGATCGTGCCGGGTCGCCGCGATCATATCGACGCGACGCCGGTCATGCGCGCGGCGGTGGCTCGAGCATTCGAAGCCGCCCTGGAAGAAGCTGCGGAACAGGGAGGGCGCGGCCGGCGGTCGCGCGCGGCGCACGGCTTCGAACAATCGCTCCCATTGCGGCACCACCGCCGCGACCGCATAATCCGCGCGCACCTTGGCATGAAGTGCCGTGCCGAGATCGCGGCGCAGCGCGGGATCGTCGATCAGCCGCACGATCGCCGCAGCGACCGCCCCGGGCGCTTCGTGCGGCACGAACAGCCCGCTCGCGCCATCCTCGATCTGTTCGAGCGTGCCGTTGTCGGCGGTCGCGATCACCGGCAGCGCCGCCGCGCCCGCTTCAGCGACGACATGGGGCATGCCCTCGCCGCGCGACAGCCAGACGAAGACGTCGAGCGCCGAGAGCAAGGCGGGAATGTCGGCGCGGTCGCCGAGGAAGCTCAGCGCGCCGTCGAGGCCGAGCGCGCGGGCCTGCCCGCGCAGCCGCACGGCATAATCGGGCATGAACGCATCGGGGCCGCCGATGACGAGGAAGCGCGCCTCGGGCCTTTCCGCATGGACGCGCGCGGCGGCGGCGATGAAATCCTCGACGCGCTTCTTGGCGTCGAGCCGGCCGACCCAGCCGATCAGCGGCACGCCGTCGCCGATCCCCAGCGCCGCGCGCGTCGGCGCGCGGGCGGCGGGATCGAACGCCGCCATGTCGACCATCGAGGGGATGGCGAGCGCGTCCGCCTCGCGCCCCGGCATGCGGCCCGCGGCGGCGTCGCGGATCGAGGTGCAGACGCCGACGTAACGCGTGGTGAAATGCTTGGGCCCGGCGAGCGCCTCGGAGACCAGCCCGCCATGCTCGATCAGCGGCGGGCGCAGATGCAGCCGTTCGAGTGCTGGATAGATGTCGGCGACGTTCTGGCACGATACCACCGCATCGTAGCCCGGCACGATCCCCGCGAGATAAGCGACCGTATCCTCGAACGAGAGATGATAGGGCGTGCGATCGACCCGCACCCCCAGCGCCTCGAGCTGGTCGTGGCTCTGTTCCGGCATGCCCGGCTTGCGGAAGCAGGCGACGACATCGATCGCGTAGCGCGCCGGATCGAGCGCCTGGGCGAGCAGGCGCACCTCGGTCTCCTCGCCGCCGACCACCAGCCAGGCGAAGACGAACAGGATGCGTATCGGGGCGGGCGCGTCGGTTATCACCCTCCTCCCGTCACCCCGGCCTTGAGCCGGGGTCCCGCTAACTCGACCCGCGCCGACGAAGCGGGACCCCGGCGCAAGGCCGGGGTGACGAAGCGCGATACGGTCAATCGGCGCCCTTGAAGACGATCTGCAAAAATTCGGGCCGGTCGGCGACGAGGTGGCGCAGGAAAGCGGGCGCTTCCTCGATCGGGATCACATGGGTGATGAGCTGCTGCCGTATCTCCGCGCCGCGCGCGCCGAGCAGCCTTACCGTTTCTTCCGACAGACGGCGCTTGTCCCACGCATGCCCCATCCCGCGCGGCACGCGATTGATCTGCGCGCAGCGCAGATTGAGGCCGTTATGGTGGAACTCCTCGCCGAGCCGCAGCCGATCGGCGCCGCCCTGGTAGAAGGCGAGGTCGATCACCGTGCCCTGGGGCCTCAGCGCCTGCATCGCGGCGTGGAGCGACGCGCTGTCGGCGCGCGTCTGGAAGACGATGTCGGCGCCGCGATCATTGCCGCCATGGTGCCAGCGCGCCTTGGCATGGTTCCAGGCGTCCGCCTCGGTCATCTGGGTGAGGCCGAGGCAGGCGGCGCGCATCCGGCGGAATTCCGAAGGATCGGCGATCACCACCTCGCTCGCGCCAGCGGCCTGCGCGAACAATGCGACGAACAGCCCGACGATGCCCGCGCCGATCACCAGCACGGGCCGTCCCGCGATCCCGGCGCCGAACGCGGGCGCGTTCGCCCCGAGCATCTCGGCATCGGCGTGGAGGATGCCGTTGGCGGCGATCGGCCCCATCTGGCCCACATAGATGCCGAGGATCGGATCGATCCCGGCGGGCAGCTTGGTCAGCACGTCGTGGAAGGGATCGGCGGTGTGCCCGGTCTTGTGGCCGAAGACCGCGCCGATCACGTCGCCGGGCGCATAATCCCATGCGTTCGATTCGACGACGCGCGCGCTTTCCATATAGCCGAGGAACGGCACCGGATAATGCGCCTCGGCCTCGCCAGGCACGAACACGCCGCGCCCCGCATCCCAGCGCGAGTGGAGATAGGGGTTGGTGTTCTTGACGAAGGTCAGCTCGGTGCCCGCCGAAAAGCCCGTGTAGAGCATCTCCAGCCGGACCTGGCCGGGGCCCGGCGGCCCCTCGTCATAGCCGTGCAGATAGGCCTCGTACGGGCGCTCGACGCCGAGCGAGCGGATGTGGCGCCACTCAGACATCGGCGCCCTCCAGCACGATCGCCTGCCCGGTCCGCGCCGATTCGCCGATCGCGAGCGCCAGCCGGTGCGTCGCTACCGCCTCGGCATAGGGGCAGCGGATCGCATTCGCCTTGCCCTGCACCGCATCGACGAAGTCGCGATCCTCGCGCCAAACCGGATCGCCCTCGGCGCCGCGCACGGGCCGGCCGCGGCCGACGTCGACCATCAGGTCGTGGTCGGTGATCTCGACCGCGAGCCTGTCGCCGAACAGGTGGAGGCCGACGCGGTGGTTCCAGCCGAGCAGGCAGGTCGAGGCGAAATTGGCGATCGCCCCGCTCGCGAACTGGAGGCTGGCGGTGCTGACCGTCGGCACGTCGAGGCCGGGGAACTCCGGCCGCTCGATATGCCCCGCCAGCCCGTAGACCCGCGTCACCGCGCCGCCGAGATAGCGCGCGAGATCGAGCAAATGGGTGGTCTGCTCGACCATCTGCCCGCCCGACTGGTCGGCGTGCCACCACCACACCGGCGGCGGCGTCGAATCGAGCCAATAGCCCGACATCAGCTTCGCCGGATTGTGCGCGAGCAGCGCGCGGACCTCGTCGACCGTGTCGAGATAGCGCCAGTGATAGCCGACCGCCGTCACCAGCCCCGCCGCCGCGACCTCCGCTGCGATCGCCTCGGCGGTGGCGAGATCGAGCGCGACGGGCTTCTCGACGAAGAAGGGCAGCCCCGCCCCGATCGCCGCGCGTTCGGGCGCGCCGTGCGCGAACGGCGGCACGCAGATGTAGAGCGCGTCGAGCTCGGTCGCGGCAAGCATCGCCTGCGGATCGGTGAAGGCGCGCGCGCCGAAGCGGGCGGCGGCGTCTCGCGCGCGGGCCTCGTCGACGTCGCAGACCGCAACGATGGCGACGTCCTCGAACCGCTCCAGCACGCCGAAGTGGCGGTGGGCGATACCGCCGGCGCCGATGAAACCGATCCTCGTCACATGGTCTCCCGTCCGGGCCGGCGCTTCGCCGACCGCCTGTTCGTAGAGCGCCGCGGTCTCTTCGATCATGCGGCTCGCGGTATAAAGGTCGCGCTGGCGCTCGCCCGCCGCCGCCGCGACCGCC
>NZ_CAHJXD010000083.1 GCF_903644055.1 Sphingomonas bacterium
GGCGTCCAGCGCGGCGGCGAGCCCGGCGCGGGCGCCGGCGTCTTCGTCGGGGGCCAACCGGTCGCGGGTCATGCTGCCCGAGCCGCCGTGGATGACGAGGGTCCAGCCGGGGGAGGGGGTGGTCATGGGCGGTGTCTAGAGGCTGTCCCGTTCAAGATGAAGCGCGACCCAAGCCTTGAGCCGGGGTTCCGTTTTTTCTTCAGCGTCGGCCAAGCAGCGGGACCCCGGCTCAAGGCCGGGGTGACGGGAGTTCGACCTTAACAGGACAGGCTCCAGCAGCACGGGCGGGACGCCGCCACCGCCTGTGCCGGAGTAGCAGGCATATCGACGTTGGCGATCCTCCCCTGGAAGGGGAGGTGGCATGCCATGGGCATGACGGAGGGGACTCTCCACAAGCGTCGTGCTTTCCAGCGGGCCCCCTCCACCACCCTGCGGGTGGTCCCCCTCCCCGTGCCGGGGAGGATCTTCCTGAATGTCGATATCGCTTGGAGGGGGCGCTAGGCCGTCGCCGGGCGCAGCCTTGCCGCGCCGGGACCCGGCAACCGCTTCAACCCGATCAGCGGCCGCAGCGGTTCGATGCGGCGGCCTGCCAGGTAGAACAGCCAGCAGCCCGCGAGCGTCGCGGCGATGAGGATCAGGAATTGCGCGAGCAGGCCGATCGCGCTGCCGCGCAGCCAGTAGCCGACGAGCAGGATGATCGTCTGGTGGACGAGGTAGCAGGGGAAGACCGCCTCGGCGAGAGTCGCGCGCCAGCGGTGATCGCGGTTCGCGTAACGATCGGCGAGCCCGATCAGCGCGACGATCGCCGCCCAGCTTTCCACCGCGCGCGCCGCCCACAGCAGGGGGCGCATCGCCGGCGGCAGCGGCGCCGGACCGGGATGGCGATATTCGAGCCCGGCCAATACCAGATAGCCGCCGATCGCGAGCAGCGCGGCGAGCTTCCACCAGCGCGCGATCGTCCGCATCATCGGCGCCGATCCGCGCAGCAGCACACCGAACAGGAACATGCCGAGATAATGGGCGTGCGCGCTCCAATCGTCGACAAGGTTGTGTGTATCCTCCCAGCCGGGGATCAGCCGGATCCGCGTCCACCAGACGAAGGCGATGCCGACGATCAGGATCTGCGGCCCGGCGAACAGCCGCTCGCCGCCGCGGCGGAGCATCTCCCGCCAGCGCGCGGGGAGCGCGTGGCCGAGGCCGAGCACCAGCGTGTAGGCGATCAGATAGGCGACGAACCACAGATGCATCCAGCCGGGCATCGCGATGCCGGCGATCGTCCGGAAGCGGAAATAATCATGCGCGAGGAAGCTCGCGAAACCCGCTTCGTAGCCATGCTGCGTGACGAGCTGCACCCAGGGCTGCGGCGGCACGACGACGATCATCCCGAACAGCAGCGGTAGCCCCAGCCGCGCCATCCGCTGTCGCAGGAAGGCGCCCGCCCCCGCGCTGCGCCCGAGCAGCGCCGCGCTGGCATAGCCCGAGACGACGAACAGCAGCGACAGCCGCCACGGGCTGGTCAATTGCATCGGGATGCTCACCCAATCGAGCGAGGCGACCTTCACATGATAGTCCCACGGCACGAAGGCCATGCCGACATGATAGAGGATCAGGAGCTGGAACGCGCCGATCCGCAGCCAATCCATGCCGAAGTGCCGTTCGCTCGCGCCGCGCTGCATCGTCGGGCTTTCGCCCTCCAAGCGCCCGCGCGCAAGCCCGAAGCGGCGACCCGATGCCGCGCGGCGCATCCGGCGTCTTTGATCCGCCACGTTCGGGCGCTATACGGGTGCGCATGTCCTCCATACGCCCCTGGCGCGATATCGCGCGCCGCCCATCGCGCCGGATCATGGTCGGCAACGTCCCCGTCGGCGGCGATGCGCCGATCACCGTCCAGACGATGACCAACACGCCGACCGATGACGTGCGCGCGACGGTCGACCAGATCCGCCGCTGCGAGGAGGCGGGGGTGGACATCATCCGCGTCTCCTGCCCCGACGAGCCCTCGACCGCCGCGCTCAAGCAGATCGTCCGCGCCGCCAAGGTGCCGATCGTCGCCGACATCCACTTCCACTACAAGCGCGCGCTGGAGGCGGCGGACGCGGGCGCCGCGTGCCTCCGGATCAACCCCGGCAATATCGGCAGCGAGGCGCGCGTCGCCGAGGTGGTGCGCGCCGCCAAGGCCAACGGCTGCGCGATCCGCATCGGCGTCAACGCGGGCTCGCTCGAGCGCGACCTGCTCGAGAAATATGGCGAGCCCTGCCCCGAGGCGCTGGTCGAAAGCGCGCTCGATCATATCAAGCTGCTCCAGGACCAGGATTTCCACGAATATAAGGTGGCGGTGAAGGCTTCGGACGTGTTCCTCGCGGTCGCGGCCTATATGCAGCTCGGCGAGGCGGTGGATTGCCCGCTGCACCTCGGCATCACCGAGGCGGGCGGGCTGATCGGCGGCACGGTCAAATCCTCGATCGGCATGGGCAATCTGCTGTGGGCGGGGATCGGCGATACGATCCGTGTCTCGCTGTCCGCCGAGCCCGAGGAGGAAGTGCGCGTCGGCTACGAGATATTGAAGAGCCTCGGCCTGCGCGTGCGCGGCGTGCGCGTCGTCTCCTGCCCGAGCTGCGCGCGGCAGGGCTTCGACGTGATCCGCACCGTCGAGACGCTGGAGGATCGGCTCCGCCACATTTCGACGCCGATGTCGCTCTCGATCCTCGGCTGTGTCGTCAACGGCCCGGGCGAGGCGCGCGAGACCGATATCGGCCTCACCGGCGGCGGCAACGGCAAGCATATGGTCTATCTCTCCGGCGTGACCGATCACACCGTGCAGGACGCCGACATGGTCGAGCATATCGTCCGGCTCGTCGAGGCGAAGGCGGCGGAGATCGAGGCGGCCGGCCAGGCGCAGGAGGCCGTGGCGGCGGAGTGAGGGCTGTGTTAAGCGCCCTCGCAGGAGACGATCATGACCTATCAGGTGCGCGTCGGCGAGGATGGACGGATAGTGCTGCCGGCCGATCTCACGCGCGAGATCGGCCTGAAACCGGGCGACGCCCTCGCGATCGAACGCCAGCAGGGCAAGCTCGTGATGCAGACCTATGACGATATCGTCCGTCAGGGCCAGGATCGCTTTCGCGCGCTGCTTCCCGAGGGATTCAGCGGCAGTCTGGTCGACCAGTTGATCGCCGACCGACGGGCAGAGGCCGCGCGCGACTGAGGTGGTCGTTCTGGATGCTTCGGCGCTGCTTGCCGTCCTGAACCGTGAACCCGGCGCGGATGTCGTCAAGGCGCATATGCGCACGGCGGAAGCATCGATCATAAACGTCTGCGAGGTGCTGACCAAAGTCGCCGAGGTCGGCGTCGATCCCGCCGAAGCACAGGCTATCCTTCAGAGTTTCGGCTTTCGCACCCGTGCCTTCAGGGACGCGCATGCCATCGAGGTCGCGAAGTTGCGGCGTACGACGATACATCTGGGACTTTCGCTCGGCGATCGCGCCTGCCTCGTCCCAGCACGATTTAGCGGGCTGCCGGTTCTCACGTCCGATACACGGATGGCGCAAGCGGAGGTCGGCGTCGAAATCCGTTTGATCCGTTGAGCGGCATCGCCCGTATCTCGACCCCGCTCGCCTTTGCGGTCGCGTGCCTCGGCATCGCGGTGTTTTCGGGCATGGACGCGGTCATCAAGGGGCTGGCGATCGAGATCGGGGCGTATAATGCGATGCTGTGGCGGTCGCTCGCGGGGGTGATCCTGAGCGGCGGGCTGTTCGTGGCGGGGCGCCGGCCCTGGCCCGATCGGGCGACGCTGATCCTCCATTTCAAGCGCAGCGCGGCGGCGGCCTTTTCGGTGCTCCTGTTCTTCTGGGGGCTGGTGCGCGTGCCGATGGCGGAGGGGGTGGCGCTGACCTTCCTGTCGCCGCTGATCGCCATCCTGCTCGCGGCGGTGATGCTGGGCGAGCGCATCCGGCGCAACGCGATGCTGGCGTGCGGGCTGGCGTTCGTGGGGGTCGCGGTGATCGTCGTTTCGAAGAGCGGGCAGGGGACGGGCGATCCGGCGCTGGCGGGGCGGCTGGCGATCCTGCTCGCTTCTTTGTTCTACGCCTATAATCTCGTGCAATTGCGCGCCTCCGCGCTGCAATCGGGGCCGATCGAGATCACCTTCTTCACCAACCTCGTCTTCTTGGGCCTCTATGCGCTGGGCGCGCCGTTCGCGGCGGTATGGCCGGCGGCGGAGCATTGGCCCGCTCTGTTCGGCGCGGCGGCGCTGGCGATCGTCTCGTCGCTGCTGCTCGCCTGGGCCTATGCCCATGCCGAGACGCAGAAATTGGTGCCGGTGGAATATACCGCCTTCGTCTGGTCGGCATTGCTCGGCTGGCTGGTGTTCGGCGAGCGAGTCGTGCCCGCGACGGTGATCGGCGCGGTGCTGATCATCGGCGGGGCGGCGATCGGCGCGCGCCGGCAGGCGGGTGGGCCCGTGACCGAGGCGGCGCTGTGAGCGTGGCGGTGCGCGCGGC
>NZ_CAHJXD010000084.1 GCF_903644055.1 Sphingomonas bacterium
CGCGCTCCCACACGCGCAGGCGGATGCGGCCCGGCGCCTCGATCGTCGCGACATCGACGTTGATCCGTTCGGGAAACAGCGGGTCATGCTCGATCAGCGGCCCCAGCCTCGCGAGATCGATCGCGTCGCAGTCGGGGACGAAGAAGATCGCGTGCGGATTACCGACATTGACCAGCGCCGGGCGCTCCAGTTCTTCCCAGCCGACCGGGAGGTCGGCGGTATCCGCCGGGTAGGCGATCGGGATCGCGTCCCAGTGGAAGCGGGGGCTGCCCATGTCCACCAAGGGATGGGGCCCCTCGCTGCGCATCCGGAGCAATCCCGCCAGCGTCTCCACCGTCGCATCCCCGCCGATCAGCATCGCCACGCACCGCGAAGCATTGCCGCACGCTTCGGCTTCGCTGCCGTCGGAATTGAAGATGCGCATCCGGGCATCGGCTTTGTCGGATGCCTCGATCACGATGACCTGGTCGCAGCCGATGCCTTCGCGCCGATCGGCGATGGCGCGCGCGCGCGTCGAATCGATCGCGACCGGCGCCTCGCGCGCGTCGATCACCACGAAATCGTTGCCGAGGCCGTGCATCTTGTGGAAGCGGAGCGCCATGGCGCGCGATCTAGGGGGGCGGTCCCGCTAAGTCCATGCGGGCGGGCGATCGTCAGCCGCACTGCGCGCGGTGGAGCAATTTCTGGTCGGCCAGCACCAACGCGACCATCGCTTCCACCACCGGCGCGGCGCGGATGCCGACGCAGGGGTCGTGGCGGCCCTTGGTTCGGATGTCGGTCGCGGCGCCCTCGCGATCGATCGTCTCGACAGGGGTGAGGATCGAGGAGGTCGGCTTCAGCGCGACGCGCAGCACGATCGGCTGCCCCGTCGCGATGCCGCCAGCGATGCCGCCCGCATGGTTGGCGAGGAAGCTCGGCCCGCCGTCCGAGCCGGGCCGCATGGGATCGGCATTCTGTTCGCCCGTCAGCCGCGCCGCCGCGAAGCCGTCGCCGATCTCGACGCCCTTCACCGCGTTGATGCTCATGCACGCGGCGGCGAGCTCGCTGTCGAGCTTGGCATAGAGCGGCGCGCCCCAGCCCGCCGGCACGCGCTCCGCGACGCATTCGACGATCGCGCCGACCGAGGACCCGGCCTTGCGCGCGCCATCGACGATCGCCTCCCACCGCGCGGCGGCCTGGGCATCGGGGCAGAAGAAGGGGTTGGCGTCGATCGCGGCATCGTCGAACGCCGCGCGGTCGATCGCGTCGCCGCCGAGCTCGACCAGATAGGCGCGGATACGGACCTCGGGGATCACCGCGCGTGCCACCGCGCCCGCCGCCACCCGCGCCGCGGTCTCGCGCGCCGAGGATCGCCCGCCGCCGCGATAGTCGCGAAAGCCGTACTTCGCGTCATAGGCATAATCGGCATGGCCGGGACGATAGGCGCCGGCGACCTCCGCATAATCCTTCGATCTTTGGTCGACATTCTCGATCATCAGGCTGATCGGCGTCCCCGTCGTACGCCCCTCGAACACGCCCGAGAGGATGCGGACGCGATCGGGCTCCTGCCGTTGCGTCGTGAAGCGCGAGGTGCCGGGGCGGCGCCTGTCGAGCCAGGGCTGGATGTCCGCCTCGCCCAGCGCGAGCCCCGGCGGGCAGCCATCGATCACCGCGCCCAGCGCTGGCCCATGGCTCTCGCCCCAGGTCGTGAAGCGGAAAATGCGGCCGAAGCTGTTGACGCTCATCGGGCCGGCGCTCCCTCAGGCAAGCGCGATGTCCGGCGCGTCCTCGGCCTTCATGCCGATCACGTTGTAGCCGGCATCGACGTGGTGGATCTCGCCGGTCACGCCGCTGGCGAGATCGGAGAGCAGGTAGACGCCCGCGCCGCCGACATCCTCGATCGTCACGTTGCGCTTGAGCGGCGAGTTCAACTGGTTCCACTTCATGATATAGTTGAAGTCGCCGATCCCGCGCGCCGCCAGCGTCTGGATCGGCCCCGCCGAGATGGCGTTCACGCGGATATTCTCGGGCCCCATGTCGACCGCGAGATATTTGACGCTGGTCTCCAGCGCGGCCTTGGCGACGCCCATGACATTGTAATGCGGGATCACCTTCTCGGCGCCGTAATAGCTGAGCGTCAGCAGCGCGCCGCCATCGGGCATCATCGCGCGCGCGCGCCGCGCCACCGCGACGAAGCTGTAGGCCGAGATGTTCATCGTCATCAGGAAATTGTCGAGCGTCGTATCGTAGAATTTGCCGCGGAGCTGGCTTTTGTCGGAAAAGCCGATCGCGTGGACGAGGAAATCGATCGTCGGCCATTGGCCCGCGAGTTCGGCGAAGGCGCGGTCCATGTCGGCCTCGCTGGAGACGTCGCAATCGACCAGCAGCGGCACGCCGAGCTCCTGCGCGAGCGGGCGCACGCGCTTCTCCATCGCAGCGCCCTGATAGCTGAACGCCAGCGTCGCGCCCTGCGCCGACAAGGCCTTGGCGATCCCCCAGGCCAGCGACTTGTCGTTCGCCAGACCCATGATAAGCCCGCGCTTGCCCTCCATCAGACCTGCCATCATCTCTCCTCAGCCGCCTGTCGGCCGTCCTTTAGGCCTTCGTCCGGGGTTTCCGCCAGTGCCGCGTTGAGCTGGGCGCCGATCACCAGCCCGAAGCCGACCAGCCAGAAGAAGAGCAAGGCGACGATCACGCCCGCCAGGCTGCCGTAGGTCCGGCCGTAGCCGCCGAGCCGCGTCAGCGTCCACGGCAGGGCTTGCGTCATCAGCGCCCACCAGCCGGTCGTGAACAATGCGCCCGCCCATTTCGGACAGCGCGCATAGCGGTATTTGCTCGGCGTCAGCGTGTAGAAGATCAGGTAGAGCGCCACGAACAGCGTCCCCAGCGGGGCAAGCCGCGACCAGCCGATCCATGACAGCAGACTGTGCGCGAAAGGCAGCAGGTGGAGCACGAACTGCTCGACGCCGGTCAGCGCCAGTTGCAGCGTGAAGGCGACGAGCGTCAGCATCACCGAGACGATGATCAGCGCGATCGAGCTGAGGCGGTAATGCCAGAAGGGCTTCGAATAGCGCACGCCATAGGCGCGGCGGAGGATATCGCGGATCGTCTCGATGAAGCTGCCCGTCGTCCACAGGCCGACCAGCGCGCCCAGCCACAGCAGCGATCCGGTGCGCTGGGCGAGGACGTCGGCGATCGGCTGCTGGAGCAGCTCGCGGATCGATTTGGGCAGCGTGCGCGTGAAGCTGTCGATCGCCGCCATCGTATCGGGGCCGCGGCCGAGAAAATGCGCGCAGGCGGCGGTGACGATGAAGAAGGGGAAAAGCGTCAGCAGCGCGAGATAGGCGAGATTGCCCGCGTGGATGAAGCCATCCGAATAGACGCCGATCGCGATGCGTTTCACGACCTCGTACAGTCGCGCGCCGGGGCGGAGATGCGCGAGCGAACGATCCCAGCGGCTGCGGCGCCCGCGCTCCTCGGGGCTTTGGGGAGAGATCGCCTGCATGCCCGCTTTCTAGTGTCGCGAGCGCTGACGTCTAGCGAAGCGCCCCGCGCGTCTGTTCGTAGGCGTAGCCCAGCGCCAGCAACCGCGCCTCGCTCCATTTGGCGCCGATGAAGCTCAGGCCCACGGGCAGCCCCTGCACTCGGCCCATCGGTACGGTGAGGTGCGGATAGCCGGCGACCGCGGCATAGCCGCCGGCATCGGGACCGCCACCGAAATGATCGCCGTTGACGGGATCGATCGGGATCGCGGGGACGGCGGTAGGGCCGACCAGCGCCGCGACATCATTGTCCTTCAGCAGGCGGTCGATGCCCTCCGGCCCGGCGCGACGCTGCGAGCGCTCGCGCGCGGCGCGATAGGCGGGATCGTCGAGCCCCTTGGTCTTTTCGGAAACGAGGAAGGTCTCCTGCCCGAACAGCGGCATCTCGCGCGCGGCATTGGCGTCGTCGAAGGCGATGATATCGGCGAGCGTTCGCGTCTTCACCATCGGCGGGGTGGTTGCGAGATATGTCGCGAGATCGGCCTTAAGCTCGGTGTGGAGCACCAGCGATTCGTCATTCTCGAGGTCGATGCCGCTCTTTGCGATCTCGACCAGGGTCGCGCCCGCGCGGGTCAGCACCGCGAGCGCGGCTTCGAACAGCTTGTCGGTCTTCGGCGAGGCGCCCGTATCGAAGCGCATCACGCCGAGCCGCACGCCCCTGAGCGCGTCGGGTGAGAGCGTCGCGGCATAATCGGCGCGGTGCCCGTCGGCGTCGGCGGTGGCGGGATCGGCGGGATCGCCGCCTGCGATCACTGCGAGCAGCGATGCGGCATCGCGCACCGTGCGCGTCATCGGGCCGGCGGTGTCCTGGCTGTGGCTGATCGGCACGACGTGCGTGCGGCTGACCAGGCCGACGGTGGGCTTCAATCCGACGATGCCGTTCATCGCGGCGGGGCAGGTGACCGAACCGTCGGTCTCGGTGCCGATCGCGAGATCGACCATCCCCGC
>NZ_CAHJXD010000085.1 GCF_903644055.1 Sphingomonas bacterium
CTCGGCTAGGTCGTGCCCGCGCAGGCCCTGCGTCGCCGCCGCGAGGGGGTACAGCCAGACCCCCGGCTTGCCCGCCGCCGCCGGGCGCTGCACGAGCGCCACCGAATCGAGCGGTTGCGCCTGATCGGGCATCAGCAGCGCTCGCGTGATTCCGCCGGCGCGGAACGCGGGCGGATCGATCGCGAAGACGCCGACATCGATGATCCCCGGCGCGATCAGCCGCCCGCGCGCGTGGATCGTCTCGGCCCCGTCCTGTTCTGCGGAGTCGCCGGCCGCCGCGATCCGGCCGTCGCGCACGAAAATATCGTGCTGCACGGCACCGTCGCCAACTTTCGTGCCGCCGAGGATCTTAAGTATACTCACCAGCCCGCGATCCCGCGCCGCCCGCGCGTCAGCACGTCGAGGCAGGCCATGCGGATCGCCACCCCCATCTCCACCTGCTCGGGGATCGCCGATCGGTTGAGATCGTCGGCCACCGAACTGGCGATCTCGATGCCCCGGTTCATCGGCCCCGGATGCATCACCAGCGCATCGGGCGCCGCGCGCGCCAGCCGCTCGGGCGTCAGGCCGTAGAGCGCATGATATTCGCGCTCCGAGGGCACGAAGCCCCCCGCCATCCGCTCGCGTTGCAGGCGGAGCATCATCACTACGTCGGCGCCGTCCAGCCCCGCGTCGAAATCGGTGAAGGCGCTCACCCCCATCCGCTCGATCCCGGCGGGCAGCAGGGTCGGCGGCCCGACGACGCGCACCTCGGCACCGAGCGTGCCCAGCGCCAATATGTTCGATCGCGCGACGCGGCTGTGGAGCACGTCGCCGCAGATCGCCACCGTCAGCCCGGCGATCCGCCCCTTGCGCCGCCGGATCGTCAGCGCGTCGAGCAGCGCCTGCGTCGGATGCTCGTGCCGCCCGTCGCCCGCGTTGAGCACGGGGCAATCGACCTTGTCGGCGATCAGGTGCACCGCGCCCGAAGCCTCGTGCCGGATGACGATCACGTCGGGCCGCATCGCGCCCAGCGTGATCGCGGTATCGATCAGCGTCTCGCCCTTCTTCACGCTCGATTGGGCGGCGTGCATGTTGACGACGTCCATGCCGAGCCGCTTGCCCGCGATCTCGAAGCTCAAGAGCGTCCGCGTCGAATTCTCGAAGAAGGCATTGATCTGCGTGAGCCCGGCGAGCCGATTGTCATGTTTGGCGGTCTCGCGATTGAGCGCGATCCATTGCTCGGCCTCGTCGAGCAGGAACAGGATCTCGTGCGGCGCAAGCCCGGCGATGCCGAGGAGATGGCGATGCGGGAACAGCGCGGCCTCCGGCTTGTCTTCGAAGGCGCGCGGTTGCTGTGCGGACATTAAAGCGGCGTCCTAGCCGGAGCGGCGCCCGGGCTCAAGCAGCCGGATCATCGGAAGGCGAGCGTGATGATCTCGTCATTGCCGACCTTCTTCATTCCGACCGGGGCAAAGAAGCTGTGGCCGCCCTCGCCGATCGGCAGGCTCCTGCCACGCAGCGAGGCAGCAGCGATCGTTCGCCGCTCGCGAAAGAAGAAGGCGATGTGCGTGGTGTCGCAGCCGCCGATCATCCCGAAGCCCGCGCGCTGGACGAAGGAATAGCGATCGCTCTGCACCGCCCAGTTCACCCGACAGTGGAGACGCATGTCGCCCAGCCGCCGCTGATCGCCATCGAAGCCGGGTGTTCGCACGAGGGCGCGGAAGGCCAGGCTCGATCCGCGTCGATTGGCGCGCAACGTCCAATCGCCGGGCGGCAGCGGCGGCAATCGAAAGCGGCCGTTCGAATCGAGCACAACGGGGATCGTCGCCGTACCGTCGGTCAAGGCGGCGGTGAGGCCCTCCCACTTTGCGGGGTCGCGGGGGCTCAGCTCGAACCAGAGGATGCCTTGCGGTGCGAGCCGGGCATGGTCCTTGTCGAATGCCGCGACCGCCTTGAGCAATTTGGCGACGGGCACGGCAAAGGGCTCACCCGGCGCCGTCACGACGATCTCGTCCGACGCGGCCTGCTCCTCCTGCACGGCCGGGGCGGCAGTCGCGAGGCTTCCCGCCATGAGCAATGCGATCATCGCCGATCTCAAGCAAAACCTCCCGCCAGCGCATCGATCGCGCCCTGGAGGATGTAGCTCGCGGCAAGCTTGTCGACCAGTTCGGCGCGGCGCGCGCGGCTGGCGTCGGCGGCGATCAGGGTGCGCGTGACGGCGGCGGTCGACCAGCGCTCGTCCCACAGCAGGATCGGCAAATCGAGATCGAGCAGGTTGCGCGCGAAGGCGCGGACCGATTGGGTGCGCGGGCTGTCGCTGGCATCGAGGTTGAGTGGCAGGCCGATCACCATCCCGCGCACCTGCTGGCGCGCCAGCAGCGCGGCGAGCGCCGCTTTGTCGGCGGCGAATTTGGTGCGCCGGATCGTCTCGGCCGGGCTGGCGATCGACCAGCCGGCATCGCAGAAGGCGATCCCGATCGTCTTGGTGCCCACATCGAGCCCCGCCAGCCTGCCGCCTTCGGGAAGCGCGGCGTAGAACTCGGCCGTGACGGTGGTGATCATTTTTGCGTGGCGAGGAAGGCGGCGGTGCGCGCCTCCGCATCGGCGCGCAGGTTCGCCCAGAACAGGGCATAATCGAAGACGTGGTAGTTTTGGCCGGGCAGGATGTAGCTGCCATATCCCGCGGGCGCGCCGCCGATCAGCAGGATACCGCGTGGATCGCAGCGCGCGGGCACCAGCGCCTTCGTGACCCCAGCGCTCGAAAGGCCCGCATTCGGGACCAGCGATCCGAGATTGGCGCTGGCAGGCGCGGCGCTGTCCGGTGCACCGGTGAGCGGGTTGACGCAGAGCATCGGCGTATCCTTGCGCGGGGCGCCGGTGAGGCCCTGGGTGGCGTCGTAGACCTTGAGCAGCATCTTCGGATCGGCGGGTTCGGCGAAGCTCTGCCACGATACGATGCAGCCGGGCTGGCCCGCGCGCGTGCAGCCCGGCAGCCCGAGCTTCGGCAGGTCGGCGCTCACCGAAACCGGCCAGCCGATCAGATAGGCGGCAGCGATCCGCCGGGCGACCGGCGTGCCCGCGACGCGCCGCGCGAGCAGGTTCATCAGGTGGAGCGAGCCTTGGCTGTGGCCGGCGATGATGATCGGCCGATCGGGGGGGATCGCCGCCAGAAAGGCATCGAACGCCTGTTCGACATCGCCATAAGCGAAATCGAGCGCCTGCACCGCCGCCTTGCCACTGGTGAGAAAGGCTCCCGCCGTCGCCTGGCGATAGCGCGGCGCCCACACTTCGCCGACCGAATTGAACGCGCCCGCCTGGCTGGCGACGAACAGCCTGAGCCGCGCATTGCTCTCGCGGTCGTCGAGCGTGCCGTTCCAGCGGTCGCGCTTGAGATAGGTGGTCGGCGGGACGAAGAAGACCGACACCTGCGCCGCGCGCGTCGCGGTATAGCCGGGGGGTACATAGCGCGACGGATCGTCGGCCATGCGCGGCAGGGCCACCCAGCTTTCGGGCCTGGTATAATCGATCCTGCCCGGCGGAGCCTTGAAATCGCCGCTCGGCACGAAGGCGAAGCGCAGCATCTGTTCCTGAAACAGGTTCCAGCCGATCCCTCCGGCGAGCGTCAGCATGATCAGCGCGGCGATGACATAGAGGAACCTTCGGGCGAGCAGCGGAGACCTCATGAACGATAAGGGATGGCCGCGCGACCGCCTAGCGCCTTGCCCCGGACGCGTCCAATCGCCTCCGATGCCCCAGCCTCGCTTGAAGGGCGGGAGGGCCGATGCTAGCCGCCGAAACCAAGCATAGCTCGAAAGTCAGATTGCCGAATGTCCGTCGATGCCGCCACCGTCCGAAAGATCGCGAGCCTCGCGCGCATCGCCACGACCGAGGAGGAGGTCGCGGCGCTGGTGCCCGAACTCAACAATATCCTCGGCTGGATCGAGCAACTCGGCGAGGTCGACACCGACGGTATCGAGCCGCTCGCGGCGGTGATCCCCAACGCGCTGCGGCTGCGTGACGATGTCGTCACCGATGGCGGCATTCGCGACAAGGTTCTCGCCAACGCGCCCCAGGCCGAACATGGCTTTTACGCCGTGCCCAAGGTGATCGAGTGATGACGGCACCGCATCATTCGATCATCCCGGACTTGATCCGGGATCCAGGAGCAAAGACGTGACCGAACTCACCGATCTCGGCGTCGCCGCCATCCGTGACGGCTTTCGCGCGGGCGATTTCACCGCGCGCGAGGTGGCGGAGGATTTCGTCGACGCGGTCGCGGCGGGCCGCGCGCTCAACGCGTTCATCGTCGAGACCCCCGAACATGCGCTCGCCGCCGCCGATGCCGCCGATCAGGAGCGCGAGGCCGGCGCGGTGCGCCCGCTCTCGGGCGTGCCGCTGGGCATCAAGGATCTGTTCTGCACCGAAGGCGTGCAGACCACCGCCGCCAGCCACATCCTCGAAGGCTTCGTGCCGACCTATGAATCGACGGTCAGCGAACGCCTGTTCCTCGCGGGCGCGGGGATGCTCGGCAAGCTCAACATGGACCAGTTCGCGATGGGTTCGTCCAACGAGACGAGCTATTTCGGCAATGTCGTCAGCCCGTGGCGGCGCAACGACGGCGGTAACGCCGCGCTTGCGCCGGGCGGCTCCTCGGGCGGCTCCTCCTCGGCGATCGCGGCGCGGATGGTCCCCGCCGCCACCGGCACCGACACCGGCGGATCGATCCGCCAGCCCGCCGCCTTCACGGGCATCTGCGGGATCAAGCCGACCTACGGCCGCTGCTCGCGCTGGGGCATCGTCGCCTTCGCCTCCAGCCTCGATCAGGCCGGTCCGATGGCGCGCGACGTGCGCGATTGCGCGA
Source organism: Sphingomonas bacterium (assembly GCF_903644055.1). Classification (GTDB taxonomy): domain Bacteria; phylum Pseudomonadota; class Alphaproteobacteria; order Sphingomonadales; family Sphingomonadaceae; genus Sphingomonas_I. The sequence continues at coordinate 4,844 of NZ_CAHJXD010000085.1, forward strand.
TCCTGCTGGAGGCGATGAGCGGCTTCGATCGCAAGGACGCGACCTCGCTCGACGTGCCCGTCCCCGCCTGGGAAGCAGCACTTTCGGGCAGCCTCAAGGGCAAGCGGATCGGTATCCCCAGGGAATATCGCGTCGACGACATGCCCGCCGAGATCGATGCCTTGTGGGAGCGCGGCATCGCGCTGGTCAAGGACGCGGGCGCCGAGGTGGTCGAAGTCTCGCTGCCGCATACCCGATATGCGCTGCCGACCTATTATATCATCGCGCCCGCCGAAGCCTCGTCCAACCTCGCGCGCTACGATGGCGTGCGCTACGGGCTGCGCGATCTTCCCGAAGGCGCCAACCTGCAAGACATGTATGCCGCGACCCGTGCCGACGGCTTCGGCCCCGAGGTCAAGCGCCGGATCATGATCGGCACCTATGTGCTCTCGGCGGGCTTCTACGATGCCTATTACACCAAGGCGCAGAAGGTCCGCGCGCTGATCGCCCGCGATTTCGAGCAGGCGTGGGGGACATGCGACCTGCTGCTCACGCCGACCGCGCCCTCCGCGGCCTTCGGCCTGGGCGAGAAGAGCGACGATCCGCTGGCGATGTACCTCAACGACGTCTTCACCGTCCCCGCCAGCCTCGCCGGCCTGCCCGCGATGTCGATCCCCGCCGGGCTCGATGCGAAGGGGCTGCCGCTGGGGCTGCAAATCATCGGCAAGCCGCTCGACGAACAAGGCGTGCTCGACGCCGGACTGGCGATCGAACAGCGCGCGGGGTTGACGGCGCGACCGGAACAATGGTGGTAGACGTTCCAAATCTAGGTGTTACAAAGGTAACACCGGAGATGTGATGAACACCCCACTCGACCGCCGCACCACGACCAATATGACCAGCAAAGGCCAGGTGCTGATCCCCAAAGACGTTCGCGAGGCGATCGGTCTGGTCCCCGGACGTCCGGTCGATGTCGGGGTCAACGATCGGGGCGAGGCGGTCGTCGTTCCGTCAGTCCGGCGTGCGGCCGAGACACCCGAAATGCGGAGCGCACGGATCATGGCGGCGTTTCGACAGGCTTCCGCCCGGCATCGCACCGGCCGGGATGTCGATACGATGATGGCCGAATTGCGCGGTGACGAGCCACTGCCTTGATCTTCGTCGATACGAACATCCTGCTCGACTTGCTGGAAGACGCGGCCACGCCGCAGGCCGACTGGTCACGCGCGGTCCTCTCCGCCGAGGCAGCCAATCAGTTGCTGGTATCGAACCTCATCGTAGCGGCCGAGCTGTCTGGCCAGGTAAGCGATGCCGCCGCGCTGGGCGAGACGCTTGCCGCGGTTGATGTCGAGCTCTTGGATCTTGATCTTGCGGTCGCGCATCGCGCCGGCCGCGCTTTTGCCGATTACCGGCGCCGCGGCGGCAAACGTCAGGTGATCCTTCCGGATTTCCTGATCGCGGCGCATGCCGAAGTCTTGGACGCCACGCTGCTGACCCGGGACCGCGGTATCGGCAACTATTTTCCTGACTTGAACCTCATTACACCCGAGACGCACCCCCATGGCTGACGCATCCGCACCCTATACGATCGAAGGCGCCACCGGCGCGTGGGAGGTCGTGATCGGCCTCGAGGTCCACGCCCAGGTGACGAGCGCGGCCAAGCTCTTCTCGGGCGCCGCCACCGAATTCGGCGCCGAGCCCAACAGCCAGGTCAGCCTCGTCGATGCGGCGATGCCCGGGATGCTGCCCGTGCCCAACCGCGAGTGCATCCGCCAGGCGGTGCGCACCGGCATGGCGCTCGATGCGCGGATCAACCGCTGGAGCCGCTTCGATCGCAAGAATTACTTCTATGCCGATCTGCCGCAGGGCTATCAGATCAGCCAGCTCTATCATCCGCTGGTGGGCGAAGGCTCGATCGAGATCGAGCCCGAAGGCGGTCCGCCCAAGACGATCGGCATCGAGCGCATCCATGTCGAACAGGACGCGGGCAAGCTGATGCACGATCAGCATCCCACGCGCTCCTACGTCGATCTCAACCGATCGGGCGTCGCGCTGATGGAGATCGTCAGCCGCCCCGACATGCGCTCGCCCGCCGAGGCGGGTGCCTATCTGCGCAAGCTGCGCGCGATCCTGCGCTACGTCGGTTCGTGCGACGGCAATATGGAGCAGGGATCGATGCGCGCCGACGTCAACGTCAGCGTCCGCAAGCCCGGCGACGCCTTCGGCACGCGCACCGAGACCAAGAACGTCAACTCGGTACGCTTCGTGATGGCGACGATCGAAGGCGAGGCGCGGCGGCAGATCGACGTGCTGGAGGCGGGCGGCACGATCGTCCAGGAAACGCGCCTCTACGATCCCGATCGCAACGAGACGCGATCGATGCGCTCCAAGGAAGATGCGCACGATTATCGCTATTTCCCCGATCCGGACCTGCTGCCGCTGGAGCTCGACGAGCCGTTCCTCGCCGACTGCCGCGCGTCGCTTCCCGAGCTGCCCGACGCCAAGCGCCGCCGCTACGAGGAGGTGCTTGGGCTATCGCCCTACAATGCGGCGGTGATCACCTCGGACGTCGAGACCGCGCGCTGGTTCGAGACGTTGCTCGCCGCCACCGGCAAGCCCGAGACCGAGGTCGCCAAGCCCGCCGCCAACTGGCTGACCTCCGAACTGTTCGGCGCGCTCAACCGGCTGGGCAGGGATATCGCCGACAGCCCGGTCTCGCCCGCGCAGGCGGCCGAACTGATCGCGCTCGTCGCCGACGGCACGCTTTCGGGGACGCTTTCGAAGCAGGTGTTCGAGATCATGCTGGAAACGGGCGAGGATGCCTCGGCGATCGTCGCGGCGCGCGGGCTCAAGCAGACCAGCGACACCGGCGCGATCGAGGCGGAGATCGCCAAGGTGATGGCCGCCAACGCCGACAAGGTCGCCGAATATCGCGGCGGCAAGGACAAGCTCTTCGGCTTCTTCGTCGGCCAGACGATGAAGGGGATGGCGGGAAAGGCCAATCCGGCGGTGGTGAACGAATTGCTCAAGAAGGCGCTGGGGTGAGGCCGGCCGCAGCCTCCGCCGGCTGCCTAGCGATCCTCCTAGCGGCGACGTCCGCGCCGGCCGCACCGCCGCCCGCGCCGGTCTATGTCGTCGATCGGATGCGCGACCTGATCAGCCCCGACGAGGTCGTCGGCACCCGGCGCGCGGGGCTGATGTGCCTGCCGAACGGCACGATCCGCTGGAAGGACATACCGCAGGGCGACGCGCTCGATCGGCGCGAGATCATCCAGGATGTCCTCGAGGACGAAGGGCAGCACGTCGCCTCGCTCGGCGGCACGGTCGCGGCGCGGCGGCAGGTGCGGATTCGCGGCGTCGTCAGGGCCGCCGCCTTCCGTCTCTGCGCCAGGCAATGGCTGGGCGACCGGGGCGCGCTTTCGGGCGACGCGCATCTCGAAATGGAGTGGCGCGCCGAGAATGGCGACGGCGCCGATCCCGGCCTCCGCCACGTCTCCACGATCGATCGCCATTTCGACGGCAAGCAGGCCGCCAGCCTCGGCACCCTCTTCCGAGCGATGCTGGAGGCGTCGGCGCGCGATCTCGTGCAATGGCTCGGCACCGCACGAACGAGTGAACGCTCGCGATGATACGCCGGCGCTGTACCGCTACCGACGCTCGACGGGCGGCGGCTGACGCTGCGCGGACGACGCTTCGGTCGCACGGCTGAGGCGGACATGTCGAGAAGGCCGGCATTGCGCCGATCCGCGACCGGCGGATCGCCTTCGTCAAAGGCTGTGGCGTCTTGCAGTGGTGCCGAAACCGATCGATGCGCTGAGGGCACGCGGCTGCCTAGGCCGTGGGAGGGCTACATTCCCTCCCACCAGACCGGCGGCTGATGGTTCGTTGGGCTTAACGCCAGCCCGAATAGCGGCGTCCATGGCGATAGTAATAATAGCGATTGCCCCGGTGGCGGCGCTGCTGCCAACGGCGATTTTGGCCGTTATTATAGCCACGATGGCCATAGCCCTGCGCGTAACGGGGGTTGCCATTGTAGCCGCGGTGCTGCGCTTCGGCGGAGGTCGTCCCCGTGACAGCGGTTGCAACGGCAAGCAGGCCCAGGATCAGATGCTTCATCGACAATCTCCTCGGATGCCCAACCAAGCGCAAGCGAAGCGGGTTCCTTGAGCGAGATTAATAGTGCTGCGCCGCTATGCTGGGCCGGCCTTTCATAACCCTCATCGCCTCACGAGGTAATATCGCGATCGCCGCGATGGTTCGTGCCCCCGGTGCCGCTGGTGCCGCCGTCGGTGCCCGGCGTATCCTCCACGCTTTCACGGTCGGTGCCGCCATCGGGGGACACGCGCTCGACATCGTCGGAACGCCGGGGCGGTGTCGAATCGGGGTGGGCATCGGGGTGGCTGGCCATCGCATCTTCTCCTCGTTTCCTCCGCCAACGCTCCGGGCTCCGAAGCGCTCCCGCAAACCTTGCCGTCGCCGCGCGCCTGCTATAGGGAGCCCGGCCTGACCGGCCTGACGCGGGCGTGGCGGAACTGGTAGACGCAGCAGGTTTAGGTCCTGCCATCGCAAGATGTGGGGGTTCGAGTCCCTTCGC
>NZ_CAHJXD010000086.1 GCF_903644055.1 Sphingomonas bacterium
GTGCTGCCCGGAGGCGAAAAGGAATGGGAAGTTACCGCGATCGTCTATCTTTGATCAGCACCAGCTAACCGGCCTCCGGTGCCACCGCCGCCGCAATCGGCTTGGCCTGCGCGGGCTGCTCGACGATGCGGATGCCGAGTTCGCGGAGCTGCCTGGCCGTCACCGCCGAGGGGGCGTTCATCATCAGATCCTCGGCCTTCTGGTTCATCGGGAAGAGCACGACCTCGCGGATGTTGGGCTCGTCGGCGAGCAGCATGACGATGCGGTCGATCCCCGGCGCGGAGCCGCCATGGGGCGGCGCGCCATATTTGAAGGCGTTGATCATCCCGGGAAAGTTGGTGTCGACCTCGGCCTGGCTGTAACCGGCGATCTCGAACGCCTTGTACATGATATCGGGCCGGTGGTTGCGGATCGCGCCCGATGAGAGCTCGATGCCGTTGCAGACGATATCATATTGATAGGCCAGGATATCGAGCGGATCTTTGCTTTCCAATGCCTCGAGTTCGCCCTGCGGCATCGAGAAGGGATTGTGCGAGAAATCGACCTTCTTGGCCTCCTCGTCATATTCGAACATCGGAAAATCGACGATCCAGCAGAATTTGAACACACCCTGTTCGATCAGCCCCAGCGCCTCGCCGATCCGCGTGCGTGCGAGGCCGGCGAGCTTCGCCGCCTGATCGGGCTTGCCCGCCGCGAAGAAGACGCCGTCGTTTGGGCCGAGACCCAGCGCCTCGATCAGCCTCGCGGTCGCATCAGGACCGTGGTTCTTGGCGATCGGGCCGCCGGGCTCGCCATCCTTGATGTTGATATAGCCGAGCCCCGCATGGCCCTGCGCGCGCGCCCATTCATTGGTGTCGTCGAAGAATTTGCGGCTCCCCGCGCCCGCCCCCGGCGCCGGGATCGCGCGGATGACGCTGCCGCCCTCGACCAGCCGCGCGAACAGGCCGAAGCCCGATCCCGCGAAATGATCGGTGACGTCGACGATCTCGATCGGGTTGCGCAGATCGGGCTTGTCGCTGCCGTAGCGGAGCATCGAATCGCGATAGGCGATGCGCGGAAACGGCGCGGGGCTGACCGTGCGACCGGCCGCGAACTCCTGAAAGACGCCATGCAGCACGGGCTCGATCGCCGCGAAAACATCGTCTTGCGTGACGAAGCTCATTTCGAAATCGAGCTGATAGAACTCGCCGGGCGAGCGATCGGCGCGCGCGTCCTCATCACGGAAGCAAGGCGCGATCTGGAAATAGCGATCGAAGCCCGCGACCATCAGGAGCTGCTTGAACATCTGCGGCGCCTGCGGGAGCGCGTAGAATTTGCCGGGATGCATCCGGCTCGGCACGAGGAAATCGCGTGCGCCTTCTGGCGAGGAGGCGGTGAGGATCGGGGTCTGATATTCGGTAAAGCCCTGCCCGATCATCCGCTTGCGGATCGAGGCGATGACATTCGAGCGCAGCACGATATTGGCGTGGATCCGCTCGCGCCGCAGATCGAGGAATCGGTAACGCAGGCGGATGTCTTCGGGATAATCGGCCTCGCCCGCCACCGGCAGCGGCAATTCCTGCGCGGCCGACTGGACCGTCACCGCCTTGGCGAACACCTCGATCGCGCCGGTCGCGAGGTTGGCGTTCACCGTCCCCTCCCCGCGCGCCTTCACGACGCCGTCGATCGTGACCACCGATTCGAGGCGGATGCCCTCCAGGATCGGCAAGACGGCGGAATCGCTGTCCGCGACGATCTGCGTGAGACCATAATGATCGCGCAGATCGACGAAGAGCACGCCGCCGTGATCGCGCTTGCGATGGACCCAGCCCGAAAGGCGGACGTCCTGCCCGACATCGGGTGCGCCAAGCGCGGCGCAGGTGTGGGAGCGGTAGGCGTGCATCTCAAAATCTCTCTCGATCGCGTCATGCCAGCGAAGGCTGGCATCTCCGGCGGCTGGCGGAACCCTGTATCGCGAGACCCCGGCCTGCGCTGGAGTGACCGATCAAGTCGAAGGCCCGCCGCTTTCCTTTACGCCCCCCATTTGTCAACCCGGCCCACCGCGCTATGACGGGCGCAATGCATATACATCCGCTGATCACCGACAGCGCCACCCTCGCCCAGCTCTGCCAGAGGATCGCCGCCAGCCCCTATGTGGCGGTCGATACCGAGTTCATGCGCGAGAATACCTATTGGCCCGAGCTTTGCCTGGTGCAGATCGCCGACGACAAGGAGGCGGCGGCGATCGATCCGCTCGCGCCGGGGATCGATCTTACCCCGCTGCTCGATCTGATGGTGCGCAACGAGGATGTGCTCAAGGTCGTCCATGCCGGCGGGCAGGATATCGAGATCGTCTACAATCTCACCGGCACGACCCCGCATCCCCTGTTCGACACGCAGATCGCGGCGATGGCGCTGGGGATGGGCGAGCAGGTCGGCTATTCGAACCTCGTCGAGAGCATGACGGGCACCAAGCTCGACAAGGGCGCGCGCTTCACCGACTGGAGCCGCCGCCCGCTCGACAAGCGCCAGATCGATTATGCGATCGG
>NZ_CAHJXD010000087.1 GCF_903644055.1 Sphingomonas bacterium
TCTTGCTGCCCGGCCGATCGGCATGATCGATCAGCAGCACGCGCCGCCCGCGCTGCCCCGCCAGCGCCGCGCACAGCAGCCCCGCGGCGCCCGCGCCGAGGATGATCGCATCATGGTCGCCCGTCATTGCGCGGCCGGCGGCTAGAGAAAGGCTTCGAGCGCCGCGAGGAAGGCATCGAAGCGATCATGGTGGAGCCAATGGCCGGCATTTTCGAAGACCTCGGTCCGCGCATCCCTGAAGTTGGCCTCGCGCCCGTCGGCGGCGGGATTGGTCGTCCAGCTTTCGGGGCCGTAGCAGAGCAGGGTCGGCGCCTCGATCGCTTTCCAGAAAGCGCGCACGTCGAGCGCGAAATCCTCGGGCGCGAAGAGGCCGACCCTCGGATCATATTTCCAGCCATAGCCGTCGGCGTGCCGCCGAACGCCATGCAGCGCGAGGTGGCGAGCCTGTTCGGGAGACAGATGCGGATTGGCCTCGGCCATCCGCGCGGTGGCATCGGCGAGGGTCGCGAAGCGGCGCGGTCGCGCGAGGCGGGGATCGCGGCGGCTGGTGATCCAGTCGCGCGTGCGCGCGAGCGGGCCGGCCTCTTCCCATGCGCGCATCAACGCCTCGTTGGGGCCGAGCCCGTCGACGATCACGACCTTCTCGAAGCGATCGGGCAGCAGCGCCGCGCACCGCGCGACGACGTTGCCCCCCAGCGAATGGCCGACGATCGACAGCCGGGGCGCGCCGAGCCGATCGATCAGCTCGATCAGATCGATCAGATAATAGGCCAGCAGATAGGCGCCGTCGGGCGACCAGGCGCTGTCGCCATGCCCGCGCAGATCGGGGGCGACGACATGGAAACGATCGCGCAACGCCCGCGCCGTCCAATCCCAGCTCCGCGCATGATCTCGGCTGCCGTGGAGCAGCAACAGCATCGGCGCGCCGGCATTTCCCCAATCGCAGTAGCTGAGCGTCAGCCCCTGCGAGGCATAGGTGCAAACGGCGGGTTCGGATGGATCGATCGTCGACATCGTCCCGCCCTAGCATCGAAGCGCCGCCGCGCCATATCGCGCGCGATGCGGCGCGGCCGCCTTGGAGGCGGATGACTTAACTTTACCCGCTCATGCTGAGGTGAGGCCGAGTAGCTCCGCAGGAGCGTATCGAGGGCTCGTATCGAAGCACGGGCTCCTGAGCATATCCTTCGATACGGGCTCTCGACAGGCTCGATCCCTACTCAGGACGAGCGGAGGAGTGGATCAATCTAAGATCGTCATGCTCTAATGGCCGGAGACACGCTCGAGATCGGCGACGCGGGCGCGCTCGGCGGGGGGGATCAGCAATTCCAGGACGCGCCAGAAACCCGTTACCGCATCCTGCCCCGCCGCCGCATAGGCTTCCGAAAGCCGCTCGCGCAGCGCATCGAACAATTCGGTCTCCAGCGCCAGCCCGGTCCCGGTCAGGAACAGCAGGCGCTGGCGGCGATCCTCCTCGCCCGCGCGCGTCTCGACGAGATCGCGCTGCGCCAGCTCGCCGAGCACGCGGCCCAGCGATTGCTTGGTGATGCCGAGCAGGCGCAGCAAATGGCCGATCGTCAGGCCCGGCTGGCGCGCGATGAAGTAAAGCGCGCGATGATGCGCGCGGCCTAGCCCCTGCTCTCCCAAGGTATGATCGATGCCGCGATAGAGATGGCTGTAACCGAAATACAGCAGCTCGGCGCCGCGGCGTATCTCGGGTTCGCGGAGGAACAATGGGGAAGCATACGGGACAGTCATGTTGACCCTTTGTTGCACGAAGCGTACCAAATCGCAACCGCCACGGCCACAGCCGTTCCCGAATTGTCGAGCGAGACCTGATAGATGACCGCGCCCGCCCCCGCCTTCACGATCGAGCAGCATTCTGGCCCGATCGCCGCCGACGAACGCGCCGCGCGGCTCGCCAACCCCGGCTTCGGCAAGGTCTTCACCGATCATATGGTGACGATCCGCTATGCCGAGGGGCGGGGCTGGCACGATGCCAGGGTGACCGCACGCGCGCCGCTGCTGCTCGATCCGGCGACGGCGGTGCTCCATTACGCGCAGGAGATTTTCGAGGGGCTCAAGGCCTATCGCACGCCCGAGGGCGGCGCCGCGCTGTTCCGCGCCGAGATGAACGCGCGCCGCTTCATCGATTCGGCCGAACGGCTGGCGATGGCGCCGCTGCCGGAAGAGCTGTTCCTCGAATCGATCCGCCAGCTCGTCCGCGTCGATCGCGACTGGATTCCCGATGCCGAGGGCGGCGCGCTCTACCTGCGCCCGTTCATGATCGCGAGCGAGGTGTTCCTCGGCGTCAAGCCTTCGGCCGAATATCTCTACATCGTCATCGCCTCTTCGGTCGGCGCCTATTTCAAGGGCGGCGCGCCCAGCGTGACCTTGTGGATTTCGGAGGATTTCACGCGCGCGGCGCCGGGCGGCACGGGCGCCGCCAAGTGCGGCGGCAATTATGCCGCGAGCCTGCAGGCGCAATCGGAGGCGATCCGCGAAGGCTGCGACCAGGTGGTGTTCCTCGATGCGGTCGAGCGCCGCTGGATCGAGGAACTGGGCGGGATGAACACCTTCTTCGTGTTCGAGGACGGATCGCTGCAGACGCCGCCGCTGGGGGGCACGATCCTGCCCGGCGTAACGCGCGATTCGCTGCTGACGCTGGCGCGCGACAGCGGGATGACGGTGCGCGAGGAGCCTTATGCGATCGATCAGTGGCAGGCCGACGCGACGAGCGGGCGGCTGCGCGAATCGTTCGCCTGCGGCACCGCGGCGGTGGTCACGCCGATCGGCCGGGTACGCGGACGCGCGCGCGACTTCGCGATCGGCAACGGCGGTCCCGGCCTCGCCACCGAACGGCTCAAGACCGCGCTCACCGCTATCCAGCGCTGCACCGCGCCCGATCCGCACGGCTGGGTCGAGCGGCTGTTTTAGGTGTTTAGTCCCGGCGATTGATGGTGCGGATTGAGTGTGAACCGCTTGGGTTTGGCTGTCCAGATTTTGCAGATGTATTCGTATGGGGTGAGGCCGCGCGGCGTCTTCAGGCGGCGCCCGTAGTTGTAGGCGTTGATGAAGTCGTGGAGGTGGACGGTCAGTTGGGCATGGCTGTCGTAGTGATAGCGTTTGACGGTTGCCTCCTTGATGGTGCGGCTCATCCGCTCGACCTGGCCGTTGGTCCAGGGGTGCTTCACCTTGGTCAGACGATGCTCGATCCCATTCTCGTCGCAGACGCGGTCGAAGATGTGGTGGAAGGCATATTTGTGGTGGGCGTGATTGGTGAACTGGATGTCCCCTTGGACTGCCTGCCTGCGGCAGGCGCTCAGGACAGGCTTGTCAGTCAGCACGATGTGAATGGCATAGGGCACCGTTGCGACCAGATTGCGCAGGAACCGGGCAGCGATCATCTTGCCGGCTTGCGCGTGCAACTCGACAAAGCCTGTCCCGAGCCTGTCGAGGGGGCGAACTTGG
>NZ_CAHJXD010000088.1 GCF_903644055.1 Sphingomonas bacterium
CGTCGGGCGCCAGGCTGCCGCCCAGCGCGGGCCTGGTGCCCAGTTCGGCGACGCCGCCGCCGAACGCGGGGGCGATCAGCAGATCGTCGAGCCGCGCGATCATCTCCGCGCGCGGCGCCTCCTGCCCGCACCACCAGGTCGCGATATTGGGGAGCTTGAGCTCCTCGCCGAGCAGGCGCCGCGCGAGACGGGGCAGGAAGGCCGCCATCGCGGGCGATTCGGCGACGCCGGTGCCCGGCGCGTTGGCGATCACCGCATTGCCCTTGGCGAGCACGTCCATCAGCCCCGGCACGCCGATCCGCGAGGTCGTATCGAACGCCAGCGGATCGAGGAAACGCGTGTCGATCCGCCGCCAGAGGCCGTCGATCCGCTTGAGCCCCTCGATCGTGCGGACGAAAAGCTCATCGCCCCGCACCGCGAGATCGTCGCCCTCGACCAGTAGCAGCCCGAGATAGCGCGCGAGATGCGCCTGCTCGGCATAGCTCGGATTGTAGCGCCCCGGCGTGAGCAGGCCGATGCGCGGATTGCTGCGCCGGCACCCCGCGGCGAGCCCCTCGCGGAATGCGGCGAAGAAGGGCGCCAGCCGCTGGATGTTGAGCCGCGTCTGGAGCGCGCCCATCACCCGGCTGGCGGCGAGGCGATTCTCCAGCGCATAGCCCGCGCCCACCGGCGCGCGGCTATGATCGGCGAGCACGCGCCATTCGCCATCGGGGCCACGCGCGAGATCGACCGCATAGATGTGCAGCCGATGCCCGCCCGGCGGCGGCATGCCGATCATCGTGCGCCAGAAATAGGGGCTGCCGGTCACCAGCGGCGCGGGCAGCGCGCCTTCGGCGACGAGTGCTGCGGGACCGTAGATATCGGCGAGCAGCCGTTCGATGAGTTCGGCGCGCTGGGCGACGCCCGCGCCGATCTTCTGCCACTCGTCCTCGCCGATCAGCAGCGGCAGCGCCGAGGATTGCCAGCGCCGCTCGCGGCTGTCGCCGGGCAGGCGGAAGGCGGTGCCGATCTCGTCGACCTGGCGGCCGATCCGATCCTGAAGCCGCTGCAGCCGTCCCTCGGTGAGCGTCGCGACGCCATCGAACAGGTGATGCCACCAGCGCGCGCCGCGCCCGACATCGCCGCGCACGACATCGCCGCTGTCCGCCTGCGCGACATAATTGTCGAGCCAGCCCTGCCCCCAGGACGGCAGCCCCGGAAGCTGCGCCATGTTCGCCCCCGCCGACATGGCTAGAGCCCGATCGGCCTTCTTAGATCGAGCGTCATCGGAAAATCGCTCGCGCGCTCGGGCGGCGGCATCGCGACGCTGCCGGGGGTGTGGCCCATCGCCTGGAAACGCGCCTTGCGCCGCGCCTCCGCCTCATAATCGTTGACGGGAACATGCTCGTAGCTGCGCCCGCCGGGGTGCCCGACATGATAGACGCAGCCGCCGAGCGAACGGCCGTTCCAGGCATCGAGCACGTCGAAGGTCAGCGGCGCGTTGCCGGGCAGGCGGGGGTGGAGGCAATTGGCGGGCTCCCACGCCTTGTAGCGCACCCCGCCGACCGCCTCGCCGGGCGTGCCGGTGGCGGTCAGCGGCACCGCGCGGCCGTTAGCGGCGACGATATGGCGGCCGGGGACAAGGCCGGTGGCGCGCAGTTGCAGCCGCTCGGTCGAGCTGTCGACGTAGCGCACCGTGCCGCCGATCGCGCCGGTCTCGCCGAGCACGGGCCACGGTTCGAGCGCGTGGCTGACCTCCAGCGTGACGCCGCCGGCGGTGATGCTGCCGTGGACGGGGAAGCGGAACTGGCGCTGCGCCTCGAACCAGCTCGGGTCGAAATCATAGCCGGCCTCGCGGAGGTCGGCCAGCACCTCGAGGAAATCGGCCCAGACGAAATGGCCGAGCATGAAGCGATCGTGCAGCGTCGTGCCCCAGCGCACCAGCCCGCCCTGCTGCGGCTCGCGCCAGAACCAGGCGGTCATCGCGCGCAACAGAAGCTGCTGCGCGAGGCTCATCTTCGCTTCGGGCGGCATTTCGAAGCCGCGAAACTCGACGAGACCGAGGCGGCCGGTCGGGCCATCGGGGGAGAAGAGCTTGTCGATGCAGATTTCAGTGCGGTGCGTGTTGCCGGTGACGTCGACGAGCAGGTTGCGGAACAGGCGATCGACCAGCCATGGCTGCGGCGCCGCACCCTCACCCGGTGGCGGCACCTGCGCAAGCGCCACCTCCAGCTCGAACAGGCCGTCGTGGCGCGCTTCATCGATCCGCGGCGCCTGGCTGGTCGGGCCAATGAACAGCCCGGAGAAGAGGTAGCTCAGCGAGGGATGGCGCTGCCAGTAGAGCAGGAAGCTCTTGAGCATGTCGGGCCGGCGGATGAACGGCGAATCGAGCACCGATCGCCCGCCAAGCACGATATGGTTGCCGCCGCCGGTGCCGATCGAGCGGCCGTCGACCAGGAACTTGTCCGCGGTCAGTTTCTCGGCGCGCGCCATATCGTAGAGGCTGGTGGTGAGATCGACGGTCTCGTCCCACGTCGCGGTCGGCTGGACATTGACCTCGACGACGCCGGGATCGGGGGTGATCTTGAGCACCTGAAGGCGCGGATCGGCGGGCGGGGCATAGCCTTCGATGCGGACCGGGATGCGCGTCGCCTCGGCGGTGCGCTCGACCGCGGCGATCAGATCGAGATAATCCTCGAGCTTCTCGGTGGGCGGCAGGAAGACCGCGACATAATCGCCGCGCGGCTCGACCGTCATCGCGGTGCGGACGGCGCCTTCGATGATATGCTGCTCGACCCGCTCCTGCGCGCCCGCGCCGGCGGCGGGCGCGACCGATTGGCTGCGCTGCTCGCGAAAGTCGGGCAGCGGCGCCAGCGGCTCGGTGGTGTCGCGGACATGCGCATAGGGATAGTCCGACGGCGGGACGAAGGGCAGCGAGCCCAGCGGCAGCCGATAGCCGACCGCGCTGTCGCCGGGGACGAGGAACAGCCGCCCGCGCCGCACGCGCCATTGCTCGCTCTGCCAGCGGCGGGGCTCGGGCGCGCTTGCCGCCTGCCACGCCTGGATCGGCAGGACATAGCCGACCGGGCGCGACAGGCCGTGCTCGAACGCCTTGACCATCCGCGCGCGCGCCTCGGGATCGTCGATCTCCGGCGCGGTGGGATCGGTGTTGGGTGGAAGATCGGCCTCCTTGAGCGACCATTCGACCGGATCCTCATAGGCCGGCTGGACATTGTCCCCCGGCACCTCGAGCGTATCGGCGACCGCGTGGAGGAAGCGCTCCGCCGCCTCGACGTCGAGCTGCGTGGTCGCGGCCCCGCCGTCGATCGCGATGAGGCTCGCGTCGCGCCACACGGGCACGCCGTCGGTGCGCCAATAGGCCGAATAGCCCCAGCGCGGCAGGCTCTCGCCCGGATACCATTTGCCCTGGCCGTGATGGAGCAGCCCGCCGGGGGCGAAGCGCTCGCGCATCCGGCGGATCAGGCGATCGGCATAGCCCGCCTTGGTCGGGCCGACCGCATCGGCGTTCCACTCGGGCGCCTCGGGATCGTCGGCGGCGAGGAAGGTGGGCTCGCCGCCGGTGGTGAGGCGGACGTCCTGCGCGACGAGATCGGCATCGACCTTGTGGCCGAGATCGTCGAGCGCGCGCCAGCGGGCTTCGGTAAAGGGCTTGGTGATCCGCACCGCCTCGGCGATGCGCTGCACGTCCATCTCGAAGCCGAAATCGACGTGCGCGGGCTCCAGCAGCGCACCCTCGATCGGCGTCGCCGAGCGATAGTGCGGGCTCGCGCAGAGCGGGATATGCCCCTCGCCGGCGAACAGCCCCGAGGTGGGATCGAGCCCGATCCAGCCCGCGCCGGGCAGATAGGCCTCGGCCCAGGCATGGAGATCGCTGACGTCGCGCGCGACGCCCCTGGGGCCTTCGACGGGAACGACATCCGGCGTGAGCTGGATCGAATAGCCCGAGACGAAGCGCGCCGCGAAGCCGAGGCGACGGAGCAACTGAACGAGCAGCCACGAACTGTCCCGGCACGATCCGGTGCCGATCTCCAGCGTCTCCTCGGGCGTCTGCACGCCGGGCTCGAGCCGGATGACGTAGCCGACCTCGGCGTTGACCGCCTGGTTGAGCGCGACGAGGAAGTCGATCGACCCCATCGCGACGTCGGCGAAGCGCGCCACCAGCGCCTCGAACCGCGCGCCCATCGGCTCGGTCTCGAAATAGGGCGTGAGATCGCCGGCGAGATCGGGCGCATAGGCGAAGGGCCGCTGCTCGGCGCTGCCCTCGACGAAGAAGTCGAACGGGTTGATCACCGTGAGGTCGGCGATCAGATCGACGGTGACGCGGAACTCGCTGGTCGGCTCGGGCAGCACGACGCGCGCCAGCCAGTTACCGTGCGGATCCTGCTGCCAGTTGAGGAAATGCGCCTCGGGCAGGATCGTCAGCGAATAATTGGGCACGGCGGTGCGGCTGTGCGGCGCCGGGCGCAGCCGGATCGTCTGCGGCCCGAGCATGACCGGCCGATCGTAGCGATAGGCGGTGAGATGGTGGAGCGCGGCCTGAATCACGGCTGCGCTTGCAGCACAGGGCTGGCCCCCGGGCAAGCAATGGCTAAGGTGGAACCCTCGAGGAGACGATTATTCGCCAGATTGCCGCCCTCCCCTATCGTTCGGCGCCGCACGGCGCGATCGAGGTGCTGTTGGTGACCACGCGCGAGACGCGGCGCTGGGTGGTGCCCAAGGGCAATCCGATCAAGGGGCTGGGGCCGTATGAGGCCGCCGCGCACGAGGCGTTCGAGGAAGCCGGCGTCAGCGGCATCATGTGCCCGGCGCCCCTCGGCGCGTTCGATTATCTCAAGCGCAAGCGCGACGGTACGCTGCGTCGCGCAACTGTAACACTTTATCCGCTAGCAGTGACCGATCAATCGCAGGATTGGCCCGAAAGCGACGAGCGCGAGACGCGTTGGTTCGGGCTGACGGAAGCGGCGGCGCTGGTGGAGGAGCCGGAGCTCAAGCGATTGATCGCCGGATTCCGCGCCCCCAGCCCCATCGCTGGACGGCTTCAGCGGCTTTCGGCATGGACGCGGACGAAAAGCGGGGAGAAGATCGCGATGCTGCGCTGGTTCCAGGCGCTGATGCCCAAGCAGGGGCGCTTCTTCGAGCTGTTCGAGGAGCATGCCGCGACCCTCGTCGCGGGCGCCGATGCGCTGGCGCGGCTGCTGCAGGGCGGGCCCAGCCTGCCCGAGCATGTCCGCACCATCTACGATCGCGAGCATGACGCCGACGATATCACGCGCACCGTGCTGCAAGACGTCCGCCGCATCCTGATCACGCCCTTCGACCGCGCCGCAATCTCCGGGCTTATCGCGTCGATGGACGATGCGATCGACCAGATGAACGGCACCGCCAAGGCGATCACGCTCTACGAGCTCACAGAATTCGAACCGCAGATGCGCGACATGAGCGGCATCATCGTCGAGGCGGCGCGCGTGCTCGTCGAGACGATCCCGCTGCTGCGCTCGATCGGCGACAACAGCAGCCGCATCCTCGAACTCACCGCCCGGCTGGTCGAGATCGAGGGCACAGCCGACGATATCCATGATTCGGGGCTGAAGGCCTTGTTCAAGGCGAGCCAGGGCAGCGATCCGATGGGGTTCATCGTCGGGCGCGAAATCTATGGCCATCTCGAGCGGATCGTCGATCGCTTCGAAGATGTCGCTAACGAGATCCAGGGTCTCGTGCTCGATCACGCCTGAGCCGATGCCCACCCTTCACCCGTCGCGACCGTCCGATGACGGCCAGCCCGTCCCGATCGCCCGCCGTGGCGGGCGGTCGAAGCGCTCGATACGAACCGTCCGGGCAAGGCCATGACCAGCGTCGCCCTTCCCGTGCTGATCGGCCTGATCGCGATCGCGCTGGCGTTCGATTTCCTCAACGGATTGCACGACGCCGCCAATTCGATCGCGACGGTGGTTTCCACCCGCGTGCTCAAACCCGAGGTCGCGGTGTTCTGGGCGGCCTTCTTCAACTTCGTCGCCTTCCTCGTGTTCAGCCACAGCGTCGCCTACACGATCGGCAAGGGCACGATCTCCGCCGACATCGTCGATGCCCGCGTCATATTCGGCGCGCTGATGGGTGCGATTAGCTGGAACCTGATCACCTGGGCGCTCGGTATCCCTTCGTCCTCCAGCCATGCGCTGGTCGGCGGACTGATCGGCGCGGGCGTGGCCAAGGCGGGGGTGGCGGCGATCGTCTGGCTGGGGGTGATCAAGACGGTCGCGGCGATCTTCCTGTCGCCGCTGCTGGGGCTGCTGCTCTCGCTGGTGATGGTGCTCCTCACCTCCTGGCTGCTCCGCAAGCGGACGCCGGCCTTCGCCGACCGCTTCTTTCGCAAGGCGCAGCTCGTCTCGGCGGCGGCCTATTCGCTCGGCCACGGCGGCAACGATGCGCAAAAGACGATGGGGATCATTACCGTCCTGCTCTATTCGCAAGGCATCCTGCATGGCGCCTTCCATATTCCGCTGTGGGTGGTGCTCGCCTGCCAGGCGGCGATGGCGATGGGCACGCTGATGGGCGGCTGGCGGATCGTCCACACGATGGGATCAAAGATCACGCGGCTCACCCCCTCGCAGGGCTTCTGCGCGGAGACCGGCGGCGCGATCACTTTGTTCCTCGCGACGATCGGCGGCATCCCGGTTTCGACCACGCACACGATCACCGGCGCGATCGTCGGCGTCGGCGCGGCGCGGCGGATGTCGGCGGTGCGGTGGAACGTCGCTTCGAGCATCGTCGTCGCCTGGGTGGTGACGTTGCCGGCGGCGGCGATCGTCGCGGCCCTCTTCTACGGGCTGGCGTCGCTCTTCTAGGGAGCAGGCAGCGGAAGGGATTCCCCGCGGGACTCCGCCGGTGTAGGCTCGTCCGATGTCGCCGCTTTCCATCACCCGGTCGATCCTCGGCCAGCCGTGGCGCTGGCGGGGGCGCGACGGCGCGGCGACGGATGCCGGATTCGCGCCCGACGATCTCGTCGATCAGCTCCTGCTCGCGCGCGGCGTGGCGCGGCACGCGCTCGATCTCCATCGCGCGCCGACAATCCGCGGCTTCATGCCCGATCCCTCGATCTTCCGCGACATGGACGCCGCCGCCGAGCGGATCGCCGCCGCGGTGATCGGGGGCGAGCGCGTGACGATCTTCGGCGATTACGACGTCGACGGCGCGACCTCGGCGGCGCTGCTGATCCGCCTGCTGCGCGCGCTGGGGCTCGATCCGCAAGCCTATATCCCCGATCGGCTGATCGAGGGCTATGGCCCGAGCGGCGCGGCGCTGGTGGGGATCGCCGAGGGCGGCGCGCAGCTCGTCGTCACCGTCGATTGCGGCGCGCAGGCCTTCGAGGCGCTGGCGCAAGCGGCGGCGGCGGGGCTCGACGTGATCGTCGTCGATCATCACAAATGCGCGTCGGAACTGCCGCGCGCGCTCGCTATCGTGAACCCCAACCGGCTGGATGAGGAAGAAGGCGCGGCGCACGGCCATCTCGCGGCGGTGGGCGTCGCCTTCCTGCTCGGCGCGGCCCTGCTGCGGACGTTGCGCGCGCGCGGCTGGTTCGCCGATCGGCCCGAGCCGCCGCTGATCGAACTGCTCGATCTCGTGGCACTCGGCACGGTGTGCGATGTCGCGCAGCTCAAGGGGCTCAATCGGGCGTTCGTCGCGCAGGGGCTCAAGGTGATGCGGCAGCGGCGCAACGTCGGGCTTTCGGCGCTGGCGGAGAAGGCCGGGCTGAGCGGGCCGCCGACCTGCACCGATCTCGGCTTCGCGCTGGGGCCGCGGATCAACGCGGGCGGGCGCGTCGGCAAATCGGACCTCGGCGTGCGCCTGCTGACGACCGAGGATCCCGCCGAGGCCGAGGCGATCGCGATCGAGCTCGACCGGCTCAACGGCGAGCGCCGCGCGATCGAGGCGGCGGTGTCCGAGGCCGCCGAGCAGCTTGCGCGCAACCAGGGCAATCGCGCCGTCACGATCGTTTCGGGGACAGGGTGGCACCCCGGCGTGATCGGGATCGTCGCGGGGCGGCTAAAGGAGAAGCTCGGGCGCCCGGCGCTGGTGATCGCGCTCGACGGCGAAGGCGTTGGCAAGGGCTCGGGACGGTCGATCTCCGGCGTCGATCTCGGCGCGGCGGTGCTTGCCGCCAAGGACATGGGGCTGCTGATCGCGGGCGGCGGCCATGCGATGGCGGCGGGCATCACCGTCGCCGCCGACAAGATCGACGCGCTCACGGAATTCCTCGACGCGCGCCTCGCCGCCGACGTCGCCCGCGCGTGCGACGATCGCGCGCTGCTGTTCGATGCGGTGGTCAGCGCGGGCGGCGTGGCGTCCAGCCTGGTCGACGCTCTGGAGGCGG
>NZ_CAHJXD010000089.1 GCF_903644055.1 Sphingomonas bacterium
GGTGCGGCTGACGCTGCCGGCGCGCGCCGCGCTCCGCCACGCGCTCGCCTGGGTCGAAAGCAAGCGCGGCTGGATCGAGGCGCAACTCGCCGCACTGCCCGCGACCACCGCGATCCGCGCGGGCGCGATCGTGCCGTTCGAAGGGCGCGACCTGATCCTCGTCCATGCCCCCGATCGCGGGCGCAACGTCGTCGTCGAAGGCGATCGCCTGCTGATCGGCGGCCCCGAGGCGCATCTTGCCTCGCGGCTGCTGCGCTGGCTCCGCGCCGAGGCGCTGGCGAAGCTCGACCATGAGACCCGCGTCTTCGCGGTGCGCGCCGGGGTGGCGATCGGCCGCGTCGGCATCGGCGATCCCCGCAGCCGCTGGGGAAGCTGCACCTCCACCGGCGACATCCGCTATAGCTGGCGGCTGATCCTCGCCCCGACGGAGGTGTGCACCGCCACCGTCGCGCACGAAGTCGCGCACCGCCTGCACATGCACCACGGCCCCGCCTTCCACCGCGCGGTCGCCGAACTGCTCGGCCACGAACCCAAGAGCGAACGCGCCTGGCTCCGCGCGCACGGAGCGAAGCTGCACGCGATCGGGCGATAGGCAGATCCTCCCCTGGAGGGAGGATCCGCGTGCCTAGAGGCTGTCCTGCTCATGCTAAACCGTCACCCCGGACTTGATCCGGGGTCCCGCTGCCTGTCGACGCTGAAGAAGAAGCGGGACCCCGGCTCAAGGCCGGGGTGACGAGAGTTCGGCGCCAACACGACAGCCTAATGCGGCGCCTGCGCATCCTGCGGCGGTGCGGCGCGCCGGTTGCCCAGCACCCCGTCCAGCCAGCGCTGATCGAGCTGCGGCGGCCTGTCGCCCTCCGGCAGCGGTCGTCGCGTCGGCCGCTCGGGCGGCGCGGCACGATCGTCGATCTCGTCCGGATTCTGCGGGGCGGCGGCATCCTCCTCCGGCGGCGCGCCCTGGTCCATGCCTTCGGGCGCCTGCTCGTCGCCATATTGCTGATCGGGATTGCCGAAATAGGCCTCGTCGTCGGGCTCGAGCTGCCACTCGGGCAGCGTCACGTCGGTCTGGAATTTCTCCGCCGGGCGCGTCAGCAGCGCGGTGCGCATGTAGAGCGAGAAGGCCTGCGCGGGATTGCGCCCGCCCTGCAATCCGGGGATCGATTTGGCGTCGTCGCGCCCCATCCACACGCCCGTCGTCAGCCCGCTCGAAAAGCCGAGGAACCAGCCGTCCTTGTTGGACGAGGTCGTCCCCGTCTTGCCCGCGACCGGCCGCCCGATCTGCGCGGCGCGCGCGGTGCCGGTGTTGACCGCGGTCTGGAGCAGATCGGTCATCTCGGCGGCGACATAAGGCGCCACCAGCACGCGCGGCTCGCCCGCGTCATGCTGGTAGATCATCGTACCGTCGGTCGTCGTCACCTTGAGGATGCCGTAGGGCGTCACCGCATTGCCGTTGTTGGAGACGCTCGCGAAGGCGCGCGTCATGTCGATCAGCCGCACGTCGGACGTGCCGAGCACCATCGAGGGGTGCGTGTTGATCTGCGTGGTGATGCCGAAGCGGTGCGCCATGTTGGCGACCTGCTCGAACCCCACCCGCTGGCCGAGCTGCGCCGCGATCGTGTTGATCGAGAGCGCGAAGGCGTTGCGCACGTCGATATCGCCGAGATAGCGGCGCGAGCTGTTGCGCGGGCTCCAGCCGTCGATCGTCGTCGGCTGGTCGATCACGCGGTCGGAGGGCTTCAGCCCGCCCTCCAGTGCGGCGAGATAGACGAACAATTTGAACGCCGAGCCCGGCTGCCGCTGCGATTGCGTCGTCCGGTTGTAGATCGAGGTGACATAATCGGTGCCGCCGACCATCGCGCGGACCGCGCCGTCATTCTCCATCGAGATGAGCGCGCCCTGCAGCCCTTTGGGCGTGCTGCCCCGGATCGCATCGTCGGCGGCGCGCTGCATGCGCAGGTCGAGCGTCGTCCATACGTCGAGCGGGGCGGTCTGCTCGTCGACCACGGTGTCGAGCTGGGCCAGCACCCAATCGGTGAAGTAGCGGACGCTGTTCTGCTTGGGCTCGGGCGCGAACCTCACCTGCTCGGGATGCGCGTTCCGCGCCTGCGCCGGCGTGATCGCGCCCGCATCCTGCATCACGTCGAGCACGACGTTGGCGCGGTCGACCGACGCCTGCGGATCGGCCGAGGGCGAATAATGCGACGGCGCCTTGACCAGCCCCGCGACGATCGCCGCCTCGGCGAGGCTCATATGATCGCCGGCATGCCCGAAGAATTTCCGGCTCGCGGCATCGACGCCATAGCTGCCGCCGCCGAAATAGACGCGGTTGAGATAGAGCTCGAGGATCTGCTGCTTGGAGAATTTGCGCTCCAGCGCCAGCGCGATGATCGCCTCGCGGATCTTGCGGCCGTAGCTGTAAGCGCTCGACAGGAAGATGTTGCGCGCGAGCTGCTGCGTGATCGTCGATCCGCCTTGCAGGCGTCGGCCCTCGTCGTGGAGACGTTTGGCGACGTACAACATCCGCGCGACGCCGATCGGATCCACGCCGGGATGGCTGTAGAAGCGCCGATCCTCCACCGCGACGATCGCGTCGCGCATCGTCGGCGGGATGCGGTCATAGGTCAGCCAGTCGCCGTAGCTCGGCCCCAGCGCCACCACGAGCGTGCCGTCGGCGGCGTGGACGCGCACCGTCTGCCCGTTGGGCTTCTGCATCAGATCCTGGAACGAGGGCAGCGACGCCATCGTCACGAACACCGCGATCACCAGCGCGACCAGCGCGGCAAGCAGGCCGAAGATCAGCGCGCGTAGGATCATCCGCCCGGTGCGGCGGGCGCGTCCATCGGCGGGGCGTTTCGGTGCGGGCGGGGTGGAGGCGGGCATGGCGCGGCGCCCCCGTTACAGGACAAGCCCGCCCGCTCACAAGCGGCACGGGCGCGGGGCTGCCTCACTTCGTCTCGGGCTTGAAGTCCAGCGAGGCGGAATTGATGCAATAGCGCAGCCCCTCGGGGCCGGGGCCATCGGGGAAGACGTGGCCGAGATGGCCCTCGCATTTGGCGCAGCGCACCTCGGTGCGCATCATGCCGTGGCTGATGTCGCGATGCTCGTCGACCGCGCCGCCCTCGACGGGCTTGGTGAAGCTCGGCCAGCCCGATCCGGAATCATATTTGGTCGCGCTCTCGAACAAGGGCGCACCGCAGCCCGCGCAGACATAGTCGCCCACGTCGTGGTTGTTCCAATAGCGGCCGGTGAAGGCGCGTTCGGTGCCCGCCTCGCGCAGGACATGATATTGTTCGGGGGACAGTTTGTCCTGCCACGCGGTCTCGGGGAGTTCGGTCTTTGCCATGATCCGAATGTGGGGAGCGCGCCTTTCGGGATCAATCCCCGATTCGCCGCCGATCCGCGTCGCGCGCGCGATTCCGCCGATCAGCCCGGGGACGCGACCCGCCACCGCCAGCGCGATCCGAGCGGCGGCGGGCTTTTCGGCCAGCCCGCGCAGCGCTTCGGCCATCAGGATCGGCCGGGCCGCATGCCGCGAGAAGGCGCGCTGCCAGCGTCGCGGCGCTGTTCCGCCGAGCAAAGCGCGGCCCGCGCCG
>NZ_CAHJXD010000090.1 GCF_903644055.1 Sphingomonas bacterium
CCCGGCCTTGAGCCGGGGTCCCGCTGCCTGCCGACGCTGAAGAAGAAGCGGGACCCCGGCTCAAGGCCGGGGTGACGACAGTTCAACGCAGGACAGACTTTAGCCGTCATGCCCGCGAAGGCTGGCACCCATGTCTCTCACCAGCGGCGTCGCGCCCCGCACGGCAAGACATGGGCTCCAGCCTTCGCTGGGACGACGGCATCACCGCACGCGCTCGTGATGGCGGATCACCTCGTCGATGATGAAGCGCAGGAATTTCTCCGAGAAATCCGGATCGAGCTGCGCGCTCTGCGCGAGCGTGCGCAGCCGCGCGATCTGACGGCCTTCGCGGGAGGGATCGGCGGGGGGCAGCCCCGCCTCGGCCTTGTAGGCGCCGACCGCCTTGGTCACCTTGAATCGTTCGGCGAGCAGATAGACCAAAGCGGCATCGATATTGTCGATGCTCTGGCGAAACTCCTCCAGCCGCGCGTCGCTCATCCCCGCCTCTCCCTCGCTCCGTCGCGCAATGCGGGCGCATCGCGCGGCATGCAAGCGCTGGTCGCTTGCGTTCGGCGCGCGCAATCGCCAAATCGCGCCCGATGGCCAGCATCGTGCCCCCCAACGTCGTGCCCTTCCGCCGGGATCGCGCGCCTTCGCTGGATCCGATGATCCAGCTCGTCGCCGCCGACATGAACCAGGTCAATGCGGTGATCCTCGCGCGGATGCAGTCCGATGTGCCGCTGATCCCCGAGCTCGCGGGCCATCTGATCGCGGGCGGCGGCAAAAGGATGCGGCCGATGCTGACGCTCGCCTGCGCGCGGCTGCTCGATTATAGCGGCGCGCGGCACCACAAGCTCGCCGCCTGCGTCGAATTCATCCACACCGCGACTCTGCTGCACGACGATGTCGTCGACGGATCGAACCTCCGCCGCGGCCGCCGCACCGCCAACCTGATCTGGGGCAATGCCGCGAGCGTGCTGGTCGGCGATTTCCTGTTCAGCCGCTCGTTCGAGCTGATGGTCGAGGACGGCAGCCTGCGCGTGCTGCGCATCCTTTCGGGCGCGAGCGCGATCATCGCCGAGGGCGAGGTCAACCAACTGACCGCGCAGCGCCGGATCGAGACGACGGAGGCGCGCTACCTCGACATCATCGACGCCAAGACCGCCGCTCTGTTCGCCGCCGCCTGCCGCATCGCCGCGGTCGTCGCCGAGCGCGACGACGCCACCGAGGAAGCGCTCGCCGCTTATGGCCGCAATCTCGGCATCGCCTTCCAGCTCGTCGACGATGCGATCGATTATGCCTCCGACGGCGCGACGATGGGCAAGGATGCCGGCGACGATTTCCGCGACGGCAAGGTCACGCTCCCCGTGATCCTCGCGCACGCGCGCGGCGACGCCGCCGAGCGCAAATTCTGGCGCGATGCGATGGAGGGGCGGCGCAATTCGGACGAGGACCTCGCCCACGCCACCCGATTGCTGCGCGACAGCGGCGCGATCGCCGACACGCTCCAGCGCGCGCACCATTACGGCCAGCTCGCGATCGACGCGCTGGCGGGCCTCGGCGGCGGCGTGGCGCGCGCGGCGCTGATCGAAGCCGTCGAATTCGCGATCGCACGGACCTATTGAGGCACCGTCCTCCCAACCCCTCCCCGTCCTCCCAACCCCTCACCGTCATCCCAGCGAAGGCTGGGATCTCGTGCCCCTAAAGTCTGCCCTGTCGACGTCGAACTTTCGTCACCCCGGCCTTGAGCCGGGGTCCCGCTGCCTGCCAACGCTGAAGAAGAAGCGGGACCCCGGCTCAAGGCCGGGGTGACGTTTCAGCTTGAACGGGACAACCACAATCCGGGGGCTCGATTTCAGGACACCCCAGCCTTCGCCGGGGTGACGGCCCGGCGAGTGAGGCATCGCCCTACCCCCGCATCGCCGCCATGAAATGGCGGCGGCACAACGCGACATAGCGTTCGTTGCCGCCGATCTCGGTCTGCGCGCCCTCGCGGATCGGGGTGCCGGCTTCGTCCATCCGCAGGTTCATCGTCGCCTTGCGCCCGCAGCCGCAGATCGCCTTGATCTCGGTCAGCACGTCGGCGATCGCGAGCAGGTGACGGCTGCCCTCGAACAGCTCCGCGCGGAAATCGGTGCGCAGGCCATAGGCCATCACCGGCACGCCGAGCTCGTCGCAGACCGCCGCCAGCGCGAACACCTGATCGCGCGTCAGGAACTGCGCCTCGTCGACCAGCACGCAGGCGAGCGGTTGCCGCGCATGCTCGGCCTCGATCGCGGCGCGCAGATCGGTGGCGGGCGCGAACCGATCGGCCTCCGCCTCCAGCCCGATCCGCGAGGCGATCACCCCGCTCCGGTGGCGATCGTCGATCGCGGCGGTCCACAGCATCGTGTGCATGCCGCGCTCGCGATAGTTGAAGCTCGCCTGCAACAGCATCGTCGATTTGCCCGCGTTCATCGACGCATAATAGAAATAGAGCTTGGCCATCCGCCTAGCCGCGCAGCGCCGCGATATGGCGATCGACGATCGGATCGAGCAGCGTCAGCGGCACGTTGCCCGACAGCACCATCGCATCGTCGAACCGCCTGAGATCGAATTTGGTGCCCAGCGCCGCCTTCGCCCGGTCGCGCTGCCGGTTGATCGCGTTATGCCCCATCTTGTAGCCGCACGCCTGCCCCGGCATCGCGCAATAGCGGGTGACCTCGCCGGTCAGTTGCGCGCGCGGCATGCCGGTGTTGGCGGCGAACCAGTCGAGCGCCTGCGCGAAGCTCCAGCCCTTGGCGTGGAGGCCCGTGTCCACGACCAGCCGGCACGCGCGGAAGCCGATCGATTGCAGATAGCCGAGCCGGCCGAGCGGATCGGCTGCATAGGCGCCGAGCTCGTCTCCCAATTGCTCGGCATAGAGCGCCCAGCCTTCCGAATAAGCGTTGAAGGCGAGCAGCGTGCGGATCAGCGGCAGCCGGTTGCTATATTCGCCCTGCCAGACATGGCCGGGAATGCCCTCGTGATAGCAGAGCGTCGGCAACGAATAACGCGGCCAGTTCGCGGTATCCTTGAGGTTGATATAGTAGATTCCCGGCTGAGTGCCGTCGATCGATCCCGCCGCCGCATAGCCGTCGGGCGCGCCATCCTGGATGCCGGGCGGCACGCGCCGGATGATGAGGTTGCCCTTGACGAGCGTGGCGAACGCCCTGGGCACGCGGCCGCGGATATCGGCGATGCGGCCGTTGAGATAGGCGAGCAGCTTGGCGCGGCCGGCATCGTCGTCGGCGAACAGCAGGTCGCGGCGCTTCGACAGCGCGGTCATCCTCTCGCCGACGCTGCCTTTGCTCAGCCCTTGCGCCTTCAGCAGGCCATCCATCTCGCCTTGGATCGCCGCGCTCTGCGCCATGCCCAGCGCATGCACCTCTTCGGGCGTCGCCGTGGTGGTCGTTCCCGCGCGCAGCAGCCAGGCATAATATTCGGCGCCGTCGCGGAACCGGCCGACGCTGGGATCGGGCTTCGCCTCGGCGCGCGCGGCGCGGAGCACGGCGAGCTGGCGGTCCATCGCGGGCGCGACCTTCTCCACCACCAGCGCCTGCGCCTTGGCGACATAGCTATCCTGCAACCCCGCCGCCGCGCACTTGCGGCGCAGCGTCTCGACCACGCCCCATTTGCTCGCGGGCACGGCGCGCGCGGCACCGATCTGGCCGATCACCATATCGAGAATGAAATCGGGCGGGATCACGTCGTGCGCGGCATCGCTGCCGATGCGATCGGCCTCGGCGGCGAGCTGCCCGGCATAGCCCTCGACCCGCGCGAGATAGGCTTCGGCATCGAGGCTGTTGGCGATGACATGCTTGGTGTCGAGGAAATCGGGCGTATCGACGAACGCGCCGCCGAGCTGCGAGACGACGTAAGGCGAATTGCGGAAGCTGTTCTGCCCGCTCAGCACCGCCATATCGCCAAAGGGAAATTTCCAGCCGTCGACCGCGAGGCCGAACGCGGCGGCGGCGACGTCCACCTCCAGCGCGACTTCGGGCGAGAGCCGGGTGCGATCGATCGCGCGAAGCTCGGCGAGTCGCCCCGCGCCCCAGTCCATCCGACGCCGCTCGGCGACCATCGATCGATCGGTGAGCCTGCCGCGAAGCCCGGCGCGCGCCTCCTTGTCGATGCCGAGATAGGAAGCATTCTCGGGATATTCGGCGATCAGCCGATCGGCGATCCCGGCGAGCAGGCTCGTCGCCGCCGCGTCTCCGGGCGCGACAGGCGCGGGAGTCTGCGCGGCGAGCGGCAGCGCCACGCCGATCGCGGCGGCGCCCGACAGCAATTCTCGCCGGTTGAACAGGCTCATCATCATCTCCCAGGTGCAGGCACTGTACCCGCAGCCGGAAGCGGCACAAGCAAGGCTTCGCATCGTCCGGGCGGCTGCTCTAGGGATGGAGGCGTGACCCTCCCGATCGAAAGCGTGCTGCCCGATCTGCTCGCGGTGCTCGAAGCGGGGCCGAACGCCGTGCTTGTGGCGCCGCCGGGCGCGGGCAAGACGACGATGGTCGCCCCCGCTTTGCTCGATCGGGGCTGGTGCACGGGCAAGGTGCTGCTGCTCGGTCCCCGCCGCCTCGCGGTGCGCGCCGCCGCCGAACGGATCGCGGCATTGGCGGGCGAGCCGGTGGGCCGGCGGATCGGCTATGCGACGCGGATGGATAGCAAGCAGTCCGCCGCGACGCGGCTGCTGGCGATCACGCAGGGCATCTTCGTGCAGATGATCCAGGCCGATCCCGAACTGGCGGGAATTTCGGCGGTGCTGTTCGACGAGGTCCACGAGCGCAGCCTCGACGGCGATTTCGGGCTGGCGCTGGCGCTGGATGCGCAGGCCGCGCTGCGGCCCGATCTCAGGATCGTCGCGATGTCGGCGACGCTGGAGGGCGAGCGCTTCTCGAAGCTGCTCGGCGGCGCGCCGGTGATCGAGAGCCGGGGGCGCGGCTTCCCGATCGCCTATCGCCATATCGGGCGGGGCGGGGCGCGGATCGAGGATGCGATGGCCGCGGCGATCCGGCGCGCGCTGGGCGAGACCGACGGCGGGATCCTCGCCTTCCTGCCCGGCGTCGCCGAGATCGAGCGCACCGCCGAGCGGCTCGATCGTCTGCCCGGCGTGCGGCTGCACGGGCTCCACGG
>NZ_CAHJXD010000091.1 GCF_903644055.1 Sphingomonas bacterium
GATGTGCGCGCGACGACGATGGGCGCGCAGCCCTTCCGCCGCGGTGATCTGCTCGCGACCTCCGGCACGGGCGGCGTCTATCCCGCCGGCCTTCCCGTCGCGGTCGTCCTGTCGGTGAGCGGTGAGGTCGCGCAGGCGCGCGCGCTCGCCGATCCGGCGGCGCTCGATTTCGGCATGGTGCTGCCGGAGGTGACGGTCGCGCCGCCGCCACCGCCTCCCGCGACGGCGGCGCGGTGATGCGCGGCGATTATGACCAGGATCGCCTGCCCGCGCGGCTGTGGCTGATCCCGATCCTCAGCACCGCCGCCGGATCATCACTCTCGCTGGTGCCGCTGGTCGTCCAGACGCCGATCCTGCCACCATTCGGGCTGCTCGTCGCACTCGCCTGGCGGCTGCTGCGCGCCGAGATGTGGGGGGCGTGGGTGGCGCTGCCGCTGGGGCTGATCGACGATCTGATCGGCGGCGCGCCGCTCGGCACTGCGATGACCTTATGGACGGTCGCCTTCCTCGGCCTCGACATCGCCGATCATCGCATCGTGTGGCGCGATCTCTGGACGAGCTGGCAACTCGCGATCTTCGCGATCGGCTTCTGCGGGATCGGCGCATGGGGCCTGGCTTGGCTGGCGGGCGGCGCGGGGCCGCTGTGGACGATCGCCCCCCAATCGCTGCTGGCGATCCTCTGCTTTCCGGCGGCGATGCGCATGGTTTCGGCGATCGATCGCTGGCGGCTGGGCAAGGGGGCTGCTACCAGCGGCTGATGCATATCCTGGGGCGCGGCCGGATCATCACCGAGCAGGCGCTGGCCTATAGCTTCACGCGGCGCGCGATCGTCCTCGGCGCTGTGCAACTGGGCATCGGCGGGCTGCTCGCCGGCCGCATGGCGTGGCTCGCCATCGCGCAGAAGGACAAATACGACAGGCTCGCCGAGAGCAACCGCGTCCAGAGCCGGCTGATCCCGCCCCGGCGCGGCTGGATCGTCGATCGCAACGGGCTGCCGATCGCGATCAACCGCACCAATTTCCGCATCGACCTGATTCCCGATCGCCTGCAGGACCCCGATCGCATCATCGACGAGCTGCGCGCGCTGCTCGATCTGCCGCCCGAGGAGATCGCGCGGATCAAGGAGGCGCTCGATCGCTCGCCGGGCTACCAGCCGGTGCCGGTGGCCGAGGACGTGCCCTACGAGCGCTTCGCCGCGATCAGCGTCCGCCAGCCCGATCTGCCCGGCGTGGCCCCCACCAGCGGCTATGCGCGCGCCTATCCGGCGGGGGCGGCGGTCGGGCATCTGGTCGGCTATGTCGGGCCCGCGACGATCGAGGATTATCAGCGCACGCGCGATCCCTTGCTGATCGCGCCGGGCTTCAAGGTCGGCAAGGAAGGGATCGAGAAGATCATGGAGCCCTGGCTGCGCGGGCATCCGGGCGCCAGGCGCACCGAGGTGACCGCGCACGGCAAGCTCGTCGCCGAACTTACCACGCGGCCCGAAGAGATGGGCCACACGCTGAAGCTGACGATCGACGCACCGCTGCAGGAGTATGCCGCGCGACGGCTGGGGCCGAACAGCGGATCGGCGGTGGTGATCGATACCGTGCACGGCGGCATATTGGCGATGGCCTCGATGCCCGCTTACGATCCCGCGAGCTTCGCCGACGGGATCAGCCGATCCGAATATGCGATGCTCTCGGCCGACGATCATACGCCGTTGCAGAACAAGGTGGTGCAGGCGCTCTATCCGCCGGGGTCGACCGTCAAGCCGATGGTGGCGCTGGCGTTGCTGCAGGCGGGGGTCGATCCGCGCGAACGCGTGTCCTGTTCGGGCGTCTATCGCGTCGGCAACGGGCTGTTCCACTGCTGGCGGCACCGCGGACACGGCCCCGTCGACATGCACCGCGCGATCCAGCAGAGCTGCGACATCTATTTCTGGTCGATGGGGCGCAGGCTCGGCATCGATCGGCTGGCGCCGATGGCGCGCGCGTTGGGCCTGGGGCAGCGCTTCGATCTGCCGTTGACGGGCCAGCGCTCGGGGCTGGTGCCCGATTCCGCGTGGAAGCTTGCGCGCTACAAGCATCCCTGGACACAGGCGGATACCGTCAACAGCGCGATCGGCCAGGGCTATTTCCTCGTCAAGCCGCTGGAGCTTGCGGTGATGGCGAGCCGGATCGCCAGCGGGCGCGCGCTGCAACCCCGCCTGATCGCCAACCGCCGCTATGGCCCGCAGGGCGGTGGGCTCGGCATCAGCGACGAGCAATTGGCGATCATCCATGCGGCGATGCGCGACGTGATCAACAGCGGCGGCGCTGGCACCGCGGGCAGCGCCAGGTTACCCGTCGCGGGCGTGGAGATGGCGGGCAAGACGGGCAGCGCGCAGGTCCGCCGGATCACGATGGCGGATCGCGCCGCCGGCCGGACGAATACCGAGCTCTCGCCCTGGCGCTATCGCGATCACGCGCACTTCATCGGCTTCGCGCCTTTCGATCAGCCGCGCTACGCGATCGCCGTCTCGCTTGAGCATGGCGCGCATGGCGCCGCCGCCGCGCAAGTGGCGCGCGATATCATGACCTTCCTCTACGCCCCCGATCGCGCGCAGACGACGCTCGCCGCGCTGGAGCAGGGTTGGGGCGGCGATATCCGGGCGCGAATGGCCGAGACCGCGCAGCGCTGGCGCGACGCGCACGACAGCTCGCCGACTCCCGCGCAGGAGCAGGCCGAGCCCGCTGATGGCGGCGGGGAGCAGGCGGATTGAGCCGCTCGATCGTCCCCGGCACGCTGGCGCGCCTACCTTGGGGCATGCTCGCGCTGATCACCGCGATCTGCGGCTTCGGCCTGCTCGTCCTCTATTCGGCGGCGAACGCCAATGTGCGGCCCTGGGCCTTTTCGCAAGGCTGGCACTTCCTGCTCTTCCTCTGCGGTGCGATCTGGCTGTCGCGTTTCCGCGAGGAGGAGATCAAGAGCGTCGCGCTGCCGATCTACGTCATTCTCGTGCTCCTGCTGATCGGGGTCGAGGCGCTGGGCGCGGTCGGCGGGGGCAGCCGGCGCTGGCTCGACCTCAAGATCATCCGGCTGCAGCCTTCGGAGCTGATGAAGCCGGGCATCGTGCTCGCGCTGGCATGGTTTTACGATCTGCTGCCGGTCGGCGAGACGCGGCGCTGGTCGGCGATCTGGCCCGCGGCGGTGTTGATCGGCGTGCCGTTCGCGCTGGTGATGGTGCAGCCCGATCTCGGCACCGCGCTGATGATCGCGTTCGGCGGGCTGGCAGTTGTGTTCCTCGCGGGCGTGCCGTTGCGGCTGTTCGCTGGCGGGCTGCTCGCGGTGGCGGGGCTGACGCCGATCGCGCTGCACATGATGCACGATTATCAGCGGCGGCGGATCGAGATCTTCCTCAATCCCGAAAGCGATCCGCTCGGCAGCGGCTATCACATCATCCAGTCGAAGATCGCGATCGGATCGGGCGGGATCGCAGGCAAGGGCTTCCTCGCCGGCACGCAGAGCCACCTCGATTACCTGCCCGAGGGCCACACCGATTTCGTCTTCGCGACGATGGCCGAGGAATGGGGATTGATCGGGGGGATCGGCATCATCATCGCCTATCTGTTCGTAATCCGGTGGGGGATGCTGGTCGCGGGGCGCGCGAAGACACGTTTCGGGCGGCTGGCCGCCGCGGGCCTGTCGACGACGATCTTCCTCTACGTCGCGATCAATCTGGCGATGGTGATGGGCCTCGCCCCGGTGGTCGGCATCCCGCTGCCGCTGGTATCGTTCGGCGGATCGGCGATGATGACCGTGCTGATCTGCCTGGGCGTGCTGATGGCGATCGATCGCCAGCACCACCGCGGCGGCTGACGTGCGGCCACTCCCCTGTTTACACGCGCGCCCCGCATTGCTAACGCGCGCCCCTCGCGACGGGCCAAGCCCCCGCACCGCCCACAAGGCATGGACGCATAGCTCAGTTGGTAGAGCAGCTGACTCTTAATCAGCGGGTCCTTGGTTCGAGCCCAAGTGCGTCCACCA
>NZ_CAHJXD010000092.1 GCF_903644055.1 Sphingomonas bacterium
GCGCCGGGGGGAGGGGGCTGGTCGCCGCCGCCGCCGCCGGGCGGGCGCTGGCCGAGGCCGGTGTTGCCGAACCGCGCCTGAGCCGCCTTGCGGAACGCCGCGATCGTCGCCGCCGAGGGCTTGAGCGGGATGGAAAGCGTGAAGCCGGTCCGGAGCGATTGCTCGTCCTCGCGATCGAAATTGACCGGGCGCGTGTCGATCCGCGTGAGATCGCCGTTGCCGTTGCGGACGAAGCGATCGGGAAAGGCGTTTTCGATCGCCGCGGTCGGCTCGGGCAGGCCGGCCACCGCATCGCGGATGCGGCTCTTCACGTAATTGACCGTGAAATTGAGATCGGACTTGGGCAGCGGCTTGAACTGCGCGCCGAGCTTGATGACCTGGCGATCGTCCGCGCGAAGCGCCGGATTGCCGCCGCTGATCGCCACGACGTCGGCGGTGACGCCCTTGAACGCATCGAACACGCGAGAATCGGCGGTAATCAGCACGGGATTGCCGAGCTGCTGCACCGTCGGCACGCCCTGGTCGTCGGTATAGGAAAAGAGGAAGGAGACGGGTGCCACCGGCGTCCAGTTGAAGCCGCCGCCATAGGTCCGCTGCGTGCCGAAATCCGAAAGCTGATTGACCGCAAGGTTGAGGTTGGCGGTGAGCGTGCCGAGGATCGAAAGCGTCCCCGTCTTGCGGCTGGCGATCGGCAGATCGAGATTGATCTGCGCGTTGCCGGCGCGGCGCGACAGGCTGGTGTCGGTCACCACCCCGATGCGCTCCGAACGGCCGTCGATCGCGGTGAGAGTGCCGCCGAGCTTGACCGCCGTGGTGACCGCGCCCGCGGGCAGCGCGAACAGCGCGCCGTTGGCGACCATCTGGAGATTGGCGTCGTTGGTCACGGCGCGCGCGCGGTTCGTCAGCAGGCCGCCCAGCGCCGTGGTGAGATCGCCGTTGGGATTGAGCAGGGGATCGCGCGCGGTCAGCCGCGCCTGGATCGCCGTGGTGTCGAGGCCGGTTTCGCTGGCGGTGCGGCTGTCGCCATGATCGTAATTGCCGGTGAAGTTCCAGCGCCACGCGCCGGCATTGCCGTTGAGGCCGAGCCCGAGATGTTCGGTCAGCGAGCGCACGCGCTGGCCGAGCGCATCGTCGCCGAACGTGCGGTTGACGGTCGTGCCCGTCGTGGAAAAGGGGCTGCCGGCCGGAACGATCAGCGCGGCCGAGGGCAGGCCTTGCAGCGCATCGCTCTGCGATCCGGTGAGCGTGGCGTTGGCGGTCGCGGAGATGCCGCCGCCGATCGCGCGCGCATAGACCGCGTTGAGCGTCTCCGTCCTGGTCGCGGGGCGGAGCGTGCGGAAGTCGCTGAGGTCGGCGCCGCTCGCGGCGGGCGAGGCGAGCCCGCGCTGGCTTTCGAGCAGGCGGTCGCTCCGGTTGTAGCGCGCGTCGATATTGACGCGATTGTCGCCCTGGATGCGGAAGATGTCGCCGTTGACGTTGCCGCCGGCGCCGCCGCCCTCGGTCGAAAGGCCGCCTTCGCCCGCCGCCGTCCACGATCTGAAGCGGCGGCGCAGCACGAAGTTGACCACCTTCTGATCGGCGGTGAAGCCATATTTGAGCGCGACCTCCTCGGGCAGGATCTCGGCGCGCAGGATTGCCTCGGTCGGGATGTCGCGGATTTCGGCGAAGCTGGAGATGCGCTTGCCGTTGAGCAGGACCACCGGCGCCTCGCCGCCACGACCGCGCACCCCCGTGGTCTGCGGCGAAAGCTCGCTGAGCAGGTCCGAGATCGAATTGACGCCATAAGCGCGGATATCGGCCGGGGTCAGCGTCTGCTCGGGCGGGATATCGCCGACCACCGAGCCGGGCGGCTTCTGTCCGCGCACCACGATCTCCTCGTCGCCGCCGTCGTCGGTCGCTGTCGCCGCCTGTTTGGGCGCGGCCCCGGTGCCGGTCACGGGCGCGGGCGTAGTCTGGGCGAGCGCTACCGCCGGCAGGCCGGTGGCGAGGAGGAGGATCAGCTTGCCGTTCATGCGCATGCCCCTAGCCGAAAAACGTCACCGAAAATGTCCGCGCTGCAACATGCGCCGTCCCGCATTGATCGGGCGGGCCGACCGCCCCATATTCGCATCCATGCCGGGGCTCCATGCCCCGGCCCGGAGTATCCATGATCGAGACCCTTCCCGTCCTGCCGCTGCGCGATATCGTCGTCTTCCCGCAGATGATCGTTCCCTTGTTCGTCGGCCGCGACAAATCGGTCGCCGCGCTGGAAAGCGCGATGGCGGCGGACAAGTCGATCTTCCTGGTCTCGCAGCTCGATCCGTCCGATGACGATCCCGACGCGACCGGCCTCTACGACATGGGCGTCGTCGCCACCGTGCTGCAACTGCTCAAGCTGCCCGACGGCACGGTGCGCGTGCTGGTCGAGGGCCAGCGCCGCGCCAAGCTGGAAGTGTTGCGCGCGGAGGACAATCACCTCGTTGCCGACATCACCCCGGTCGAGGAGCAGATCGCCGACGCCGAGGACAAGGAGATCGTCGGCCTGATGCGTTCGGTCGTCGAGCAGTTCGAGCGCTATGCGCGGCTCAACAAGAAGCTCTCGGACGAGCTTCCGGGTCAGCTTGCCGAGATCGAGGATGCCGGAAAGCTCGCCGACGCGATCGCCAGCAACATCGCGGTCAAGGTGGCGGACAAGCAGGCGATGCTGGTCGAGGCGCTGCCCGGCCGCCGGCTGGAGATGGCGTTCGGCTTCATGGAGGGCGAGCTCGGTGTGTTGCAGGTCGAGAAGAAGATCCGCAGCCGCGTCAAGCGCCAGATGGAGAAGAGCCAGCGCGAATATTATCTCAACGAGCAGTTGAAGGCGATCCAGCGCGAGCTGGGCACGAGCGAGGGCGACGAGGGCGGCGACGAAATCGCCGAGCTGACGCAGAAGATCGCGACGCTCAAGCTATCGAAGGAAGCGCGCGCCAAGGCGACCGCCGAGGTCAAGAAGCTCCGCACGATGGCGCCGATGAGCGCCGAGGCGACGGTGGTGCGCAACTATCTCGACGTGCTGCTGGGGTTGCCCTGGGGTAAGAAGAGCAAGATCAAGAAGGATATCGCCGCCGCCCAGGCCGTGCTCGATGACGATCATTACGGGCTGGAGAAGGTCAAGGACCGGATCGTCGAATATCTGGCTGTGCAGGCGCGGACTAACAAGCTCAAGGGACCGATCCTCTGCCTCGTCGGCCCGCCGGGTGTCGGCAAGACCTCGCTCGGCCGGTCGATCGCCAAGGCGACGGGGCGCGAGTTCGTGCGCCAGTCGCTCGGCGGCGTGCGCGATGAGGCCGAGATACGCGGCCACCGCCGCACCTATATCGGGTCGCTGCCCGGCAAGATCGTCACCAACCTCAAGAAGGCCGGCACCTCCAACCCCTTGTTCCTGCTCGACGAGATCGACAAGCTCGGCGCGGATTTCCGCGGCGATCCGGCGTCGGCGCTGCTGGAGGTGCTGGACCCCGAGCAGAACGGCAAGTTCCAGGATCATTATCTGGAGATCGACGTCGATCTTTCCGACGTGATGTTCGTGACGACCGCCAATTCGCTTAACCTGCCGCAACCCTTGCTCGATCGCATGGAGATCATCCGGCTGGAGGGCTATACCGAGGACGAGAAGGTCGAGATCGCCAAGGCGCACCTGCTGCAAAAGCAGATCGACGCCCACGGCCTCAAGCCGCAGGAGTTCGTCTTCACCGACGGCGCGCTGCGCGACCTGATCCGCTATTACACGCGCGAGGCGGGCGTCCGCACGCTGGAGCGCGAGATCGCCAAGGTTGCGCGGAAGGCTTTGCGCCGCATCCTCGAAGGCAAGGACAGCCGCATCGAGGTGACGCCCGAAAATCTCGGCGACTTCTCGGGCGTCCGCAAGCATCGCTTCGGCGTCTCCGAGGAGGAGGACCAGATCGGCGCGGTCACCGGGCTCGCCTGGACCGAGGTTGGCGGCGAGCTGCTGACGATCGAGGCGGTCACGGTTCCCGGCAAGGGGCTGGTCAAGACCACGGGCAAGCTCGGCGAGGTGATGCAGGAATCGATCCAGGCGGCCTGGTCGTTCGTCAAGGCGCGCGCGCCGATCTACGGGATCAAGCCCAGCCTGTTCCTCAAGCGGGACGTCCACATCCATCTGCCCGAAGGTGCCGTGCCGAAGGACGGCCCCTCGGCGGGCATCGGCATGGTGACGACGCTGATCTCGACGCTCACCGGGATCCCCGTCCACCGCAACGTCGCGATGACGGGCGAGGTGACGCTGCGCGGACGCGTGCTGCCGATCGGCGGGCTCAAGGAGAAATTGCTCGCGGCACTGCGCGGCGGGATCACCACCGTGCTGATTCCGCAGGAGAATGAGAAGGATCTGGCCGAAATTCCCGCCAATATCCGGCAGGGTCTCGAGATCATTCCCGTCGCGCATGTGGACGAGGTGCTGGCGCGCGCGCTGGTCCGCCCGGTCGTGCCGATCGAGTGGACCGAGGCGGACGAACTGGCGACCGAGCCGCCGCATGCCGGCGCGGCCGAACCGGCGAGCCTCGCCCGCCACTGAGGCGCCTGCTCCCGCCCTTTTCCTGCGATTCTTCGGTTTTTCCGCGCTTTGCCTTTGACAGCGGCGGGGTCGGCGGACTTAGATGCGCCAACCGCAAAGAACGGGGAGGGAGAGAGATGAACAAGCAGGAGCTGATCGCGGCCGTCGCGGAAACGACCGGCCAGGCGCGCACTGATGTCGGGCGCACGGTGGAGACGATGCTCGCGCTGGTCGGGCAGGCGCTCAAGAAGGGCGACGAGGTCCGCCTCGTCGGATTCGGCAATTTCTCGGTGACGCGCCGCAAGGCGTCGACCGGCCGCAACCCGCGCACGGGCGCACCGCTCAAGATCGAGAGCTCGAGCCAGCCCAAGTTTCGGCCCGGCAAGGTGCTCAAGGATCTGGTGAACTGATCCTAGTCCACCCCGGCGAAAGCCGGGGCCCGGAGCATGCCGGGCCGCCATTGCGGCTGGACAGGCCGGAACCGAGCCGGTATCCGCGCCGCCGGCGTGGCCTCTTTCGGGGGCGCATAGCTCAGCGGTAGAGCACACCCTTCACACGGGTGGGGTCGCAGGTTCAATCCCTGCTGCGCCCACCACGCCGCCCACCGGCTTGGCCTCCGCAGCCTTGCGCTCGACAGGAAATGAGGCGCGTGCAGGGCAAGCCGATCGATCGTTACGAGGCGTTGATCGCGGGCGGCGAACTGCGCCCCGATCCCGCGCAGCGCGCCGTCGCCGAGCGGCTCGACGCGCTTGCCAGCGAGCTCGAAACACCGCCGCGCCAGGGGCTGCTCGCGCGGCTGTCGCGCCGCGCCGCGCCGCGTCCGCGCGGGCTCTATATCTGGGGTGGCGTCGGGCGGGGCAAATCGATGCTGATGGACCTGTTCGTCGCGTCGCTGTCGATGCCCGCCAAGCGCCGCGTCCATTTTCACGCCTTCATGCTGGAGGTGCACGATCGGCTGCGGATCGAGCGGCTGCGCGAGGAAGGCGATCCGATCGCGCCGGTGGCCCGCGCGCTCGCCGAGGAGGCGCAATTGCTCGCGTTCGACGAGATGGTCGTCAACAATATGGCCGACGCCGCTATCATGAGCCGCCTGTTCACCGCGATGATGGCGGCGGGCACGGTGATCGTCGCCACCTCCAATCGCGCGCCGGGCGAGCTTTACAAGAACGGGCTCAACCGCCAGCTCTTCCTGCCGTTCATCGGCCTGCTCGAACAGAAGCTCGACGTGCTGACGCTCGACGGGCCGACCGATTATCGGCTGCAACGGCTGGCGGGGTTCCCGACCTGGTACACGCCGCTGGGCGAGCCCGCGACGCAGGCGGTGAGCCGCGCCTTCTTCCGCCTGACCGACTACCCACCCGAGGATCGCGCGCATGTGCCGTCGTGCGAGATTGCGGTGGGGACGGGGCGGACGCTGTATGTCCCCAAAGCGCTAAAGGGGGTGGCGGTCTTCTCGTTCAAGCGGCTGTGCTTCGAGGCGCGCGGGGCCGCCGATTATCTGGCGATCGCGCACGCCTTCCATAGCGTGATCGTCGTCGGCATTCCGCTGCTGACGCCCGAGAAGCGCAACGAGGCGGCGCGCTTCATCACGCTGATCGATGCGTTTTACGAACATGGCGTCAAACTGCTCGCCACCGCCGCCGCCGAACCCGAGCTTCTCTATCCGGCGGGCGATGGCGCGTTCGAGTTCGAGCGCACCGTATCGCGGCTGCGCGAGATGCAATCGGCCGATTATCTCGCGCGCGGGCATGGCGTCGCCTGACCGGTCGATCCGGGCTACCGCGCTTTTCCCCCCTGTGTTAGCGGATGCGGCAAGGGGATTTGCTTGGCTGATCTGGGTATGAGGGCGGGGGGCAGAGCCGCGGGCGTGGCGATCGCCATCGTCGCGGCGCTGATCTTCATCCTGCTCGCGGGCTATTTCGCGACGCTTCAGAATGTCTGGGTCGACGAGAGCACGCAGTTGCTGGGCAGCGCGCTGCCGCCCGGCCGGATGATCGCCTGGCTCGCGGGCCACCCCGAGCCGCTGGGCGTACCCCCCGATCGCATGCCGCCGGTCAGCTATGCGATCGATGCTTTGTGCGGGCGCAGCCTGTGCGGAACGGTACTCGGCTTCCGGTTGCTCCACATGGCGATCGCGGCCGCCGCGATCGCGGCGCTCGTGCTGCTGGCGGCGTGGCGCTACGGCTGGCTCAGCGCGGTGGTCGCGGGCGCATTGCTGACGCTGACGCCGCAGATGGTGCAGACCGGGGTCGAAATCCGCGCCTATCCCCTGTTCTTCGCGGCGACGATCCTCCAGATCATCCTGCTTTATCGGCTGATCGAACGGGAGCCACTTTCGAGCGGAGGGCTGATCGCCTTCGCGCTGGCGGGAGTGCTGGCGATCTACACGCATTTCTTTGGGGTGATCTCGAGCTCGGCGCTATTCAGCGGCTTGATCGCGGCGCGCGCGCGGAGCCGCCGCGAGGCGCTGTGGATCGGCGGGGCGTGGGCGCTGGTTTTGCTGTCGGCGGTGGGGATCGCGCCGTTCGTGATGGGCGCCAGCGCGATCAGCCAGGGGGTCGAGAATGGCGGGCCGCCGACGCCCGCCGCGATCGCCACCTTCCTGCTGCGGATCATCGGCCACAGCTCGATGATGCTGCATCCGGCGCTGGTCGCGATCTTCTGTCTGGCGCTGGGCCTGCTGCTGCTGATCGCGGCGCTCCGGAT
>NZ_CAHJXD010000093.1 GCF_903644055.1 Sphingomonas bacterium
GGGCCGTTCGGCGCCGACGATCGTATCGATCAGCCGGTCCATCGCGCGCGCCGCGCGCTTGCGCCACGGCTCCTGGCGGGGATCGCGGAGCTCGTAGGTGGCGGGCCCGGACGCCCAGCTATCGATCGGTGCGCCGTCGGCATCGGGATAGAGGCGGAGGCGGCTTTCGTTGGCGATGCCGAGCCGCGCCATCAGCGGGGCGCGCGCCACAGGCGGCGCCGCGGCGACGGCGGCGGCGGCCATCCGCACCTCGATCGCCGCCTGGCCGATGCGATCGTCGATCAGCTTGCTGCGATAGCTGTCGATATAGAGGAAGCTGCCCGCCAGCACGCCCAGCGCGAAGACGTTGACCGCGAGGATACGGCCGGTCAGCGTCAGCCGGCCGAACCAGCCGACGAACGGATCGTCACCCTTCCGCGAAACGGTAGCCAACCCCATAAAGCGTCTCGATCGCCTTGAATTCCGGATCGAGCTGCCGGAATTTGCGGCGGAGCCTTTTGATATGGCTGTCGATGGTCCGGTCGTCGACATAAACGTCGTCCTGATAGGCGGCATCCATCAATTGGTCGCGCGTTTTTACGACGCCGTGCCGCTGGGCCAGCGCCTCGAGGATCATGAATTCGGTGACCGTCAGCGTCACCTCGCGCCCCAGCCACGTAACCTGGTAGCGCGCGGGGTCCATTTCCAGCCGGCCGCGCACCACCTTTTCCGGTGGCGGGCTGCCCTCGGCGCCCTCGGGGGCGTTGCGCAGTTCGGCGCGGCGCAGGATCGCGCGGATGCGCGCGATCAGCAGGCGCTGCGAGAAGGGCTTGGAGATATAATCGTCGGCGCCCATCGCGAGACCAAGCGCCTCGTCGAGCTCATCATCTTTGGAGGTGAG
Source organism: Sphingomonas bacterium (assembly GCF_903644055.1). Taxonomy (GTDB): domain Bacteria; phylum Pseudomonadota; class Alphaproteobacteria; order Sphingomonadales; family Sphingomonadaceae; genus Sphingomonas_I. Next base: position 881 of record NZ_CAHJXD010000093.1, read on the forward strand.
GAAGATCACCGGCAGCGCGCTCTTCTCGCGCAGCCGCCGCAGCAGCTCCATGCCGTCGAGCCGCGGCATCTTGATATCGAGCACCGCGAGATCGGGGGGATTGTCGGTCAGCGCCTTCAGCGCCGCCTCCCCATCCGAATAGACGCGCACGATGAAGCCTTCGGCCTGGAGCGCGATCGAGACCGAGGTCAGGATGTTGCGGTCATCGTCGACGAGCGCGATGGCGGGCGCGATTTTCTCAATGTCCATTGTCACCGCCTCTATAGCAAGGCGCGGCGCGACCTCAACCGAGCGGTTCTCACCCATTTCTGAGAACCTGGCTTAATCGCGGCTCAAGCATGTCGTTCTTGGTGCGTGTACCACGATCCCTCGCTCTCCCGATCCAATGCGCGTCGCGCCGGCGTCAAGACATGGCTGCGGCGCCTGATCGGCGGCGGGCCCGATAAGGAAGCCGTAGACCACCCGCCTTGGGAGGATGCGGCGGTCGATCCAAGGTCGGTCGATGCGCTGGCGGCGGCGCTGGCGAAGCTGATTGAGGCGGCGCGCGGGCAGCTCGACGGTGCCAGCGATATCGTCGATCGATCGGCGGACGAAGTGCGCGATTATGGCAGCGTGCTGGCCGAGGGCGCCCGGATGTTCGGCGGCGCGGACCTGCCCGCCACGGTCGCCGGCGCGGTGATCGAGGCGACCGAAACGATGCTGGCGCGCACGCGCCGCGCCGAGGAAAGATTGCGCGGGATGAGCGCCGATCTCGCAAATCTGCGCCGCGATCTCGAGGAAGCCCGCGCGCTGGCCGAGCGCGATCCGCTGACCGGCCTGCCCAACCGCCGCGCGCTGGACAAGGCGCTGCTGGCGGCGATCGGCGGCGCCACCGCCGCGCGGCAGGCGCTGAGCGTGGCCTTTTGCGACATCGACAATTTCAAGGTGCTCAACGATCGCCACGGCCATGCGCTCGGCGATCGCGTGCTGCGGCTGGTCAGCGATTGCCTGACCGACGGCGGTGGGCAGGACGTGTTCGTCGGGCGGCACGGCGGCGAGGAATTCGTGATGATGTTCGATGGCGCGGGCGCCGAGCAGGCGGCGCTGCGGGTGGATGCGATCCGCGCGCAGCTCGCGACGCGCGTGCTGCGCTCGAAGACCGACGACCATCCGATCGGCAACGTCACCTTCTCGGCCGGGGTGGCGATGCTGCGGGACGGCGAACTGGGCGAGGATCTGCTGCAACGCGCGGATCGCGCGCTCTACCGCGCCAAGCATAACGGGCGGAACCGGGTCGAGATCGATCGCGAGAGTTGAGGGTCAGCCGATGGCGGCGAGCAGGCTTTCGAACAGGCGCCGTCCGTCCGTCCGGCCATGTGCGTCCTCGATCACGCGTTCCGGGTGCGGCATCAGGCCGAGAACGTTGCCCGCATCGTTGACGATGCCCGCGATATCGCGCGCCGAGCCGTTGACGGGCTCGGCATAGCGAAGCGCGACGCGCCCTTCGCCCTCCAGTCGATCGAGCGTGGCATCGTCGGCGACATAATTGCCGTCATGGTGTGCGACGGGGATCGCGATCGTCTCGCCCGCATCATAGCGGCTGGTGAAGATCGACTGGTTGTTGGCGACCTCCAGCGCGACATTGCGGCAGACGAAGGCGAGGCCCGCGTTGCGCATCAGCGCGCCGGGGAGCAGCCCCGCCTCGGTCAGCACCTGGAAGCCGTTGCACACGCCAAGCACCGCCACCCCGCGCGCCGCCGCACCGGTGACCGCGCGCATCACCGGCGACCGCGCCGCCATGGCGCCCGAGCGAAGATAATCACCGTAGGAGAAACCGCCCGGAACCGCGATCAGGTCGATCCCTTCCGGCAGATCGGTCTCCCGGTGCCACAGCATCACGGGCGCGGTGCCGGTGACGTCCTCGATCGCCACCGCGAGATCGCGGTCGCAATTCGATCCCGGGAAGACGACGACCGCGGCCTTCATCGCTCAGCCCCGCTCGATCCGGTAATTCTCGATCACCGTGTTGGCGAGCAGCTTGCGGCACATCGCCTCGAGATCGGCGTCGCTTACGCCCGCTTCATGCTCGAGTTCAATGAGCTTGCCCTGGCGGACCTCCGCGACGCCCGCGAAGCCGAGGCCTTCCAGCGCGTTGTGGATCGCGCGTCCCTGCGGATCGAGCACGCCGGGCTTGAGCGTCACATAGATGCGGGTCTTCAAGGCGGTCATCCGTCCAATCTGGCTGCCGGCGCTATGCCGCCGGGCGGGCGCCGCCGCAACCCGCCGCGATCGATTGACGCTCGCCGGGCCCCGCGCCTAGCATGATTACGGTGGCAACCCCGATGATACACGGACTGTAACGATGGGCTGGTTCGCGCGCGGCGGGTTCGGGCGGAGCGAGGCCGCCGTGGCGCGCGATGCGGAGTGGCGGGCGGCGCTCGATCGCGATGCGCTGCCGGCGGCGGTCGAGCAGC